>NZ_JBSSFD010000053.1:0-26322 GCF_054062295.1 Lysinibacillus sp. TE18511 | reverse complement strand
GTTGACATAAAGAAGCACCTCCTCTAATTTGATACATTTATCATCGTACCGGAGGTGCCTGGTTGTTTATATGCGTTATTTGATTACGGGCTTACAAACAAAATAAAACAGATAAAGTAAATGAGTGGTTGGCTTTCTTGAATGAAAATATGGAAGATGTACTAGTTACCCTTGAAGGCGAGAAAATGTACGTTGAAACGATTTTTCGAGAAGTTTTAAGTGGAGAAGAATATTTGTATTGGTATGTTGTTCAAGGGACAGGTGGAATTGATGTCGATGAATCAGAACATTGGATTGATAAAAAACACATTGAATACTGGGATGAATGTATTGATGAAACCTTTAAACCTGTAGCTTTACAAACTGAGGTAGTGATGATTCCTGAAAAGGTACGAAATTCTATGAAGTAAGCACTTCTTAAACTAACGAGTGCTTTACTTGAAGAACCATGAGTTGCATATGCAGCTCTTTTTTTCTTTCTTGAACTCCCATGAAAGAACTTAATCATCTTTCATTTTCTGTGGTGAAGTGCTGATTTTTGCATTTCATGGATGGCTAACGGTGCAGTTGAGTTGAATAAATTTGTTCGGTATGTAGGGTCATACTATTGATTTATTTTGAAAGACTTATAAAAGGGTTATCAGAAACCATTCGTTATATAAAAGTTTTTGAAACATTACACTTAAACTACATGAAAATTAAAACATTGATAAGTACATCATAATCTTGCAAGTAAAGCTAGCAATATGTGTAAAGAAATCACCTCAAATAAAAAGTACACTCAATAAGAGGTGATTTAATGTGTATTTAAAAGTTATAAAAAGCAATAGAAATGTATTACTTTACTTATTAGGAGCTGGGACTTCTAGTTTGGGGAATGTTATATCTGGGTTAGCCTTCCTATTTTTAGCTTATCAGATGACAGAATCAAATATACATACAACTGGTGTTGCAATTTCACAAGTAGTCCCTTATCTTTTATTTGGGTTAATAGGGGGAGTAATTGCTGATTGGCTAGATAAAAAAAGGATATTACTAATAATTGACCTTATAAGAGTACCTCTAACATTATCACTAGTGCTATTTCACCAATTTGAGTTGCTGAACTATTGGCATTTAATAGTAGTGAGTTTCCTTATTCAGTGCCTAGGCTGTTTTTTTAATCCTGCTCATAGGGCTATATTACCCATTATTACAAAGGACGAGGAAAGATCTTCTGTTAACAGTTTGCTTGACACAGTTACAAGGGGCATTACTGTATTAGGACCTATTGTTAGTATAGGTTTAATGAATACAATTAACGTTATACATTTTTTTACTTTCGATGCACTAACATACCTCATAAGTGCGATTCTTATTTATAAAATTCAATTTACAGAAAAAAATATCACAAGTGAAAGTTCAAACCAAAGAAAAATAAGTGAAATATTTATCTCAATAAGGGATTTTTCAATGTGGGTGAAAAAACAAACGACAATTCGAACCCTATTGATAGTTACAGTAATCATTGTGTTTTTCAATACCTGGGTATGGCAAGTCGGTTTATTATTGCAACTAAAGGAAACAACCCCAAATGGAGAGGAATTATATAGCTTACTTTTAGGATGGTATGGTGCTGCCGTTATTGCAGTAAACCTACTTATCCCATTAATTTGGAAAAAGTTAAGTGTGAAAATTTATTTGTTTGGTTCATTGATTTGGGGTATAGGTATTCTCCTTTTAGGATTTGCGTATACCATCCCATTGTATTTTATAGGGATATTAGTTGCAGCAATAGGCTTACCTATATCTGGCTTATCAAGAGTATATTTGTTACAAAAATATCTCCCCACAGAAAAACTAGGCAGGGGCTTTAGTTTTAATGCATTTCTTTTATATTTATCAAATGCTATTTCTCTTGGTGTATTCGGATTCATCTCTTCATTCATGTCTACAAGAATCTTGTTTATAATATGTGGAATTATGATGATCATTTGTTCAGTCGCTTACTTATTAACCATCTCTCGAAAAGTACCAGGAGTAATGCAATATAATCGCTTAAATAATTGATTATAAACAGTAACAGATGAAAAACCACAGTCCATTGCAATATTTAATACAGTTTTATTTGTTTTTTTAAGCATTTCCTGACTTCTGACGACTCGGTAAGTTTGTAACCAAGAGTAAGGGGAAATCCCTAAGATGTCTTTAAAGTAATGGGCAAATTGAAATTTACTTAATCTCGCTACTTTTGCCATTTCATCCAAGGTCCAAGAATGCTGATAATCTTCTTTTAAAGCTAGTATTGTTTTGTAAATTTGTGGATCTATTGTTTTGTATATATTTGTATTTATATCCTGTGTATGGGTTCCAACAGCACTTTTCAGTAACATTAAAGCCAATTGAGTGAAACTGTGTTCCAAAAATATTCCCATGGATTTTGTGTTATCTTTTTCAAGTTTTACGAAATCTAATACGAACTTAACCCAATTTGATATCTGAGAGTTTTTCTGGATACTTGTAGCAAACTGAATATCATTGTGAACAGGATTTAGAGCTTGAGAAACTTCACTAAGAAAAGAAGGGTTTAATTCAATTAAAAATTTACTGTCATCTATTGCTAATTGTTTATGTTCATCTTGAGGGTTAAATAAAATAAATTGTTGATTATTAAGAGTAATCTGACTTCTGTTAGTTTGGTAATCTATAGTTCCTTTTAAAGAGTAAATAAATTTATAGCAATCATCTGAACGCCAGTTGCTCTCTTGGCTGAAATCTTTTTTTAATAAGAAAACTCCGTTATTGTTTTCTAGTAGTAATTTTGTTGAGCGCACATAATCACCTTCTTAGTTATTATAAAAAATTGTATCACAAAGAGCAGGAAAATAAATGAGGCACGCATTAGTAGTTGGTGGAACAGGTATGTTATCAGGGGTATCACTCTGGTTATTAAATCAAGGGTATCATGTTTCAATCATCGCTAGGAACTCTGATTGCATGAAGGTTTAATAATACAGACTGACTTAGATAGTCATATCACACGACTATCTGTTGATTATAGTAATCATGATGAATTACAAAAGAAAGTGCATGCAACAATAAATAAAAATGGTGGTATTGATATTGTAGTAGCATGGATTCACTCGAATGCTCAAAATGCACTTAAAATAATTGCGAAAGAGGTTTCAATTAGTAAAAGTGAATGGGAGTTATTCCACGTTTTAGTCAGTAGTTCAGATTTAAATAGAATTAAGAGAGAAGTTACAATGTCTACGGGTTGTTCATATCATCAAGTTTAAGGTGGTTAACAAATAAGGAAATTTCTGATGGGGTAATTGAAGCTATTAAGAAAAGAAATAAATACTAACTATTGGACAAATTGACTCTTGATAGCATAGATGAAATTGACCGTTATTGGTATGGAAGTGGTTCGTCACAAGATAACGGATCTGATAACTTTACGGAATATCAACAAAAATTTGTTTTTTACGCAAAAGGATTATCTGAAGAGGATATTGAAAGAGTTTAGTGATGCAAAGATTACAGTAGCGTGGACTGACAGTAATAATCAACAAGAAGAAAAACAATACAAAAGTAGATTTAATAGAGTTTAGTACGAATAAGAATTTTTAGGAGTAAGTGATGGAGACTAAAATTTTGTATTACAAAATATTTGAAAAGAAAGTGGAGCCTATTGATTATGTTAATTGGGCTTGTGAAATGTTGGCAAATGGTATTTCATCTACATCCTTAAATATCCTTTCTTCCTTACGTGAACCTCTAAATATTTTTGAGGTAGAAGATTATTTTTATAGGGCAGTAAAGGAAATAGACATACAGGAACCTTCACATGAATATTGTGCCAAGTACTTCATAAGGTATTTATTAAAACAAATTATAGATGATGAATATAAAGCAATAGACAATGCATATGAAATTTATAAGGTGATTCGTGAACACTTTATTAACGATGAATGGAATGTATGGTATGAAATAAGTGAAATGATAGATGATTATCAGTTTGGTGATAATGTGATGAATATTACAGGGAAATCCCTAATCTCAAGCATTGTAAACGAAGCTAATAAACAATTGAAGTTAAACTTCTTATTGAACTAACGGGCCTTTACTTCAATATGGTCCACTTTTTTTCACCAATCCCTAAATCTATTATAGAAACGAAGTAAGACGTAAAATCAAAAAAAGGCTGGGACATAACTGACCCAAATCATAAAAAGCGTGAGAAATCAATTTTAGAAACGTTGATTTTTCGCGCTTTTTAATGTGAAATTTTTAAATTTTGCTTTGGAAATATACTTATGTCCTAGCGTCCTTATTTTTTTCTCAACAGTGTATCCCCAAGAGGGATTCCAATTACAACAACCAAAACCGTTAGAATTACCAGGGCTTGAAAAATAAAATACGCAACTTGATCGAACATCATATCTCTCCTTCTTTTCTTAATAATTCCTACCTTATATTCTGTAATTATCCAACTCCTATTGAAGAGTCAAATTAAACTAATAAAGCCCAAAATCATTTGTACTTTATTAGTTTAGTTTAGTTTATTTCATTACAACGTATGTATGCAGTCGTCACTTTTTATATTTTGTGATCTTCAACAATAGGGCACGATTGTTTAATAAGCTTCGCTGTTCTATTAAACTAACGAGATGCTTTACTTCAATAAGGAGTAGAGCTTTTTCTACTTCAACTAACTGGGCAGTTTAGTTGAAATAGGTTTGATTACAACTATTGTAAAATAGTTTATTATAAAGAGATGTTATGATTAAAGGATGTGCAGATGTGTTGAATTTTGGAGAATTAGTTTACCCGGCGTTTATACAACAGATTGATGAAGAAACATATGGTGTTTATTTCCCCAGGCTTTTTCCTGAGGGCGGGTGGGATTTTCCTTCGTGCTGGGGAGAAACTAAACTTATTGCTATAAAAAATGCAGAAAAGGATTTAGCTTACTCCTTGGCAGGAATCTTATATGATAATGAAGAACTTCCTAAACCAATCCCTATTCAAAGAAACAAACTTTCTCAAGGAATGGAATTAATCGATGTGAAGACGTCGTTTGAACCGTATGCCGAAGAAATACAGGAACATTTAAAAAACAGACATTGGCATATTAGCTATTACGCTGAGGAATATGAAGAGGAAATTGAGGCCATAGGTTATAAGAATGACCAGGGAAAGTGGGATATTCAATTTGGCGATTTTTCGGAGGAGGAGGAAATTCTTTTTTTTGATTCCTCGCACAGAAGAAATCCCGAGTGGCCATTTAATATTATACTATTTTCAGTACATACAAGATCTGAAGCACAGGAGAAATTCAATCAATTTGTTGAACAAGTAGTTATAAAACGTCGTCCTTCCATTGAGTGGTTAGGGAGGAAAAAAGAACGACTGAAATTTGAAAAATATAATAATAAAATTAGGTTAAAATCAATTAATGAATTAGTAAAAATGGGGCAGATTTCTGCAATGGAAGCAGCAATATTAAAAAAAGAAGTAACAGATCCAGATTTCAGTTTCTTTTAATTTATCTAACCAGAGGCTTCATTGTTGTTCCACACTATTAAACTAACGAGGTGTTAGTTAAATTTCGATTAACTAAATATAAAAACAAAAAGGCAGAATTTATTCTACACGTTTTATAGATTAAATCTGCTTTTTAGTTTTAACAGCAACAATCTTTGAGAAAACAGCTTTTCGAGAAGATTGTTGTTATTCAACTACGGAGGTTAGTGCAAGAAGGGATAAGATGAGAATATGCGTGTAAGAATATTTATTTAAGGAGCTGGTTGTATGCTTCATATGAATGTAATCAAAAAATTTAATACTTCTTATCAAATTAAATTTTCGAATGCCTATCGTTTTTTATGCCATACAATGGGCAGTAAAACAATTATTTATGATACAGATTCTTGGGAAAAAATAAAGGAGCTTAGTAAACCTAATAATCCAGGAGATATCCATTTCTCAGACAATGATGATTATTTATATATAAAAAACACAATCGGTACTGTATGTGTGTATGAAACGGTTGGATTTCAGTTAATCAAAACCATTAAATCGAAAAAAAAATATCAACTTGTTGAAGGGGACTTTGTTTTAACTAATACTTCATTCATTATCCTTGATACATTGAAAACGAAAGACGGACATCAACTGGCATTAATCAACATTGATAAGGGTGAGTTTAGAGTACTAACTCAATTTAAAGATTCAATTACCCTTATTTATTTTAATCACTTTATCCAGGCTGAAAGTGCCTATTTATTTACTTTGAGTTATGTAAATTACGAAGGTTACCGAGTCGAAAGAATAGTAAAAGTTAAAGAACCAATAAATAAAGAGTCCATTGAAGTATTAGATAACTTAGAAATTCGGAATTGGGATTCCATCATCTTTAACTCTATTTATAACGTATATATTGTGGTTCAAGATTATGACATAGTTATACTCGATGGACAGTTTAAAGAAATTTTAAAGAAAGTCTGCTTATCAGAACAGGATTATCCTGACCACTTCGGTTATTTTCAACATATGCACCAGTCAAACGATGGTCGATATATTATCCTTACATATAGTGAGACAGTTTTAATCCTGCGATACGATGATTTAGAATCCATTTTAGTTGAAGAACTTCAATATGCTTGTTTTGGGGAATTCAGCAACGATGATCGATTTATTCTTATAGGAACGTGGGAGAATGGTTACATCCTTGAAAACACCCTACGTTAGTGTCTTTGGAGAGATGAAGGTCACCGTTCTTCTCTTTCTAATAAGGGTTATGAAATTCTTCACTTAAAGTAACGGGTGCGATTGTTCGTGCGACACGTTCCTGGCTCAAATGAGATGTGGATAACACAATCTTGGTAAAGGTCAGGCAATTTACGATTTAAATTGAAGGATATTATCAAGGAGTCGAATGATGAGGTAACGCTCAGAAAGGCTCCCCCTGCGTCGAATAGCACACTATTTAGTAAGGGAAAGAGTGTTATAAGCTCGGCTAATAGGCGTGAGAATTTACCGTAACAGTTCGGCTGACGAAAGCCTACCCGATGGGGGGGTAAATCATGGTGCTTGGGTTGAATAGATATGGTGAGAATGTATGAAAGACACATAAGATTAGTGTACTACTGGCGAACCTCCGAATGTACGGGTCTAGACGCACGTTATATAGAAATGTATTTACTACTAAATGTAGGGTTAGCTGTGGATGAGTAAGAATGAACTATATGAAAGTCCATCTTATGTTACAGGCATATGCAACGCTAATAGGTCCATAGGAAGCACCTAAGTTTATTCGATAATAGATAATATTCAACGTGGTAAGCTGATAACGTGGAGAGCTTACTCTTGATGAAGCGTGTAATGAACGTGGAGGGATAGCCACTAGACTAATGAAGAATCACTTAATCATGCATGGCAAATCTTTATCGGTTAATAAGGTTCTCGTGAGACTAAAAGAGGTTCACCTCCCAAGGGAGGCACCGACTTATTGAAACGGAAGAATTGAGACATAGAAGGTATTCTGATATCAGCAGTGTTGATGATTAATTGAATTGGATTAGTTGGAACGCCGTATGCGGTGAAAGTCGTACGTACGGTGTGAACAGGGGGAAAAGCTGGCGATAACTTCAAAGGCTTACCTATCTGTATAATAGAGCAGTCGCTTTTTTACTAACGATGTAGAATACTTTAATAAGATTTGAATTACGTTGTTTAGAAAAGGAATATTAAATC
This sequence comes from Lysinibacillus sp. TE18511, assembly GCF_054062295.1. Lineage (NCBI taxonomy): Bacteria > Bacillati > Bacillota > Bacilli > Caryophanales > Bacillaceae > Lysinibacillus > Lysinibacillus sp. TE18511. The sequence goes on along the minus strand of NZ_JBSSFD010000053.1, from coordinate 18,582 downwards.
TTATGGTATCGGGCATCATTATGATGGTACTTACTCCAGTGATTGGTTTTTCAAGTGGGGCTGTATTTCTTCATTTTTACCATTGGAGTTCTGGGGGAACAGGAGAAGGTGCAGGCTATGGTGGGGCATTTTTAGGATTTATAACAATAGCTAATGGTATTCTCATTCTGGTGATTGGAGTTATAACGTGGATTTTAAATTTCGTAAAAAAGTGAAATGATGTTTCGTTATTCGAGTAATCGGAGGGATTTTGTTGAATGATAAAAAAGTTTTAGTTATAGGTAATGTTATATTTACTGGTTTTGTTGCATTATTTATTTCTTGGTTTTTTGCAGAAGGGGCATTAGGTGAATCTGATACTTTGACACCAGAATTCTTTTTAGTCATCCCAATATGGGCTTTTGGAGTACTACTGATGTGGAGATTCGTTTCCAAAGACAAATTAGAAAATGCTTCTCATTTTAAAATCATATTGAGTAATTCTCTGCTTTGATTTAACTATCCCTTTAGGTTTAATGTTTGCGTTTGAATTCATAAGAATATTGGGAAGAAAGATAAAGAATTAAGTTGTTTTCTTGTTAAACTCCCATGAAAGAACGTAATAATCTTTCATTTTTTGTGGTGTAGCGTTGATTTTACGCGACATGGATGGCTAACGGGTGATTTAGATATATTCTTGATACTTGATATGGCGGAAGGAGAGGGAAATGAAAAAAATAATTATCTTTAATCTATTATTTTGTATAGTAGTTATTTTTGTTAATTACAATTATTTTAATTCTAAATCTCGAAACGCTATCGTATACAACTATGTGGAAAACTATATTGAAACTAACTATGGCATTGCTAGAGAAAATTTAAAATCTGAAGAAATCGATTACACGAGAGGAATGGGTTTGTTTGAAATAGAAGTTAAAGATATAGAAACTAAAAATTATTACTTTTTTGAAGTGGATATTAACGATGACTATTCATTATATTATATAAAAGATCTTACTGAGCTTAATCGTAAAAATCATCATAAAAATCAAGCTGATTAAAGAAAGTTTATTTCAACAGGTATCAGCAATATTTTGAGAAAGATATAAAGTTTTACATACAACAATATATCCTGACTTATAAAGCATTCTTGAGAGAGTGCTTTTTTATTATGTTTAAAATAAGGAGGAAAAGATAAATGAATCATCCATTAAATAGGCATATTAATCATATGATTAATATGCCTATTTAGTTATGGGATGGTGTTAATTTTGAGTTTTTTTAAAAAAATCTCCTGTTTGTTAGTGTTTACTTAAGCTAAAATGCTCTCTGACTGTATAATAGTTGGTTTATAGGAATTTCGCAACTTCATGTATCTACAATAATTTAGATTACAATTCTGTTTATATAGTAACTAATTCAGCTTTGTTTTGCTTAAGTGGTGCAAGCGCTGGTAGACGTACCCAACTTAAACCAAGCGTTCCTTCACCTGCATGAACCGCTACACAAGCACTTAGTGGTAATACGGAGAAGTTTATGAGCGGATATTCGTTCTCTAAAGCTTTTTTCCAAGCGGTTGCGCCTTCTTCATCATTACAGTGAATAATTGCAACTTCAGGGATAATGCTTTTTTCTAGATCTGTATTTAAAACATTTTGTACATATGTTTTAGCTCTAGTCGTAGCGCGTACTTTTTCTTTCATAACGGGCTTCCCATCTTCAAATGATATGACAACTTTAATATTCAACAAGTTACTTAAAAATGCTTGAGTCCCTGAAACTCGACCACTTTTATGTAATTGTGATAAGCTAGCCGGAATAAATGAAAGCTCACTGTTATCTGCCATCTCATTGATTCTTTCAACAATATAGCCAGGTTCAAAACCTTCACGCTCTAACTGCTGACCGAGTTCAATCATTTTCATCATCGGAAATGACCCGATTTTTGAATCCACTGGATATACTTCAAATTCAGCTTGATCAGCCGCTGTGAAAGCGCTTTGATAAGTGCCCGAAAGATGTTGAGAGGTATGAATTGCAATTGCACATGTATACCCTTGTTCTTTTAATGATTTATATAAGTCTACAACTTCACCAATAGCAGGTTGTGATGTCTTTGGATTTTTTTTAGCATTTCGTAGCTTTTCGTAAAACTGATCATGTGTCATATCAACAGTTTCGCGTAAAGCCCCTTCTTCGAACACTATATTAAGTGGTAATACGTGAATTTGATTGTCCTGTATGAACTTTTCATCTAACAATGCTGCTGTATCTGTAACCCATGCAATTTTCTTTCCCATTTAAAAGTAATCCCCTTCATCTATCGTAGAATATTATTCATTTTATATGTAACTATACACAGATAAGATCATCATGAGTAGTGACATTTATAATGCTGTATTTATTTTTTTGCAATCTTCGACATTATTTCGACAATAATTGCGATAAAAAAGTAAGCCCGAAATATAAAAAAAGCGCACCTTTTCGGTACACACGACGAATGGCCATCTATCTGAATTTTTTTCGATCAAGGCATGTAACTATTTAAAATCTCTGGCTGCTGGTGGATCGGTAAATTTGGCATCCATACCACATGCACGTTCAATGATGGCTTCCATTAGAAACATCCTTTCTACGGCCAATCAAATTAGAGGCTGGTGCAGCAACCTGAGTTGGATGAATCTCCCATGAGTGCTTTGTAAGGGTGTTTCTGGTACAAAGATTTTAGTAAGTGATATTTTAAATTGTTTAAAGTAAAATAGTAGTAAGGTATTTCACAATAAACTCAACTAATCTGATTAGTTGAGTTTTATGTTTTTATATAAAAAGCTACTAAAATATTTTAAAGAAGATGTGATGATTAATGGGAAAAATCGCAATTTTGGCAGAGAAACCATCTCAAGCAAGAGCTTATGCAGACGCATTTAAAATTAAACAAAAAGAGAAAGTATTTATAGAATTGGAACCTTGTTCTACTTTTCCTGAGGGTGCAGTAATTACCTGGGCAGTTGGTCATCTTGTTGAATTAAAGGAACCAAAAGATTATCAAAAAGAATGGGAGAAATGGTCGCTTGGATCATTACCTATCCTTCCACAAAAATTTGAAGATAAAGTTGTCTCTAAAATGTATTCACAATTTAGTGCAGTAAAAAAAATCTTTAGTGATCCGCAAGTAACGATGATTTATAACTGCTGCGATAGTGAACGTGAGGGCTCAAATATCTTCTACTCACTTTTAAAAATGACGAAAGTAAATAAGCCTGTTAAACGATTATGGATCAATTCATTAGAGGTTGAGGAAATACGAAAAGGTTTTAATACTATGCAAAGTAATGAGCGTGATTTGCTCATGTACCAAGAAGCAAAAACACGTCAAATTAGCGATTGGTTAGTAGGCATGAACTGTAGTCGTCTATATACGCTACTTTTACAAAAAAAAGGCTTTAAGGGTAGTATCTCCATCGGACGTGTGCAATCGCCAACCGTATATTTAATTTATAAAAGACAGCAGGAAATCGAACATTTCAAGCCTGAAAATTTTTATGAAATTGAAGGGATTTTTAAAGCACAAAATGGTGTATATAAAGGGAAGGCAAAGTTAAAAACAAAAGAGCGTGCAGAGGCTGTGCAATTATTGCAACACCATGGGGTTGAACCGGTGGATACGGGTCTAATTACGAGTGTAACGAACAAAACGAAGCGTATTGCACCACCAAAACTACATGCGTTATCAACATTACAAGCCGCCGCTAATAGACGTTGGAAATACAGTCCGTCACATGTGTTGAAACTTACGCAATCACTTTATGAGAAAAAGCTTGTTTCTTACCCACGTACCGATTCACAGCTCATTACACATAATGAGTTTGCCTATTTAAATGAATCATTGGCAAAATATCAGCAGCTCGTGGGAAAGTCATTTAATGCGTTGAATCGAGGGAATAACAAACGCTACGTCGACAGTGCCAACGTTGGGGAGCACTATGCTATTATTCCAACGAAAAAAGTGCCGACAGAAAAAGCGTTACAATCAATGAATGCTGATGAACGCAATATTTATTTCGAAATAGTCAATACGACACTCGCCATGTTTCATCAAGATTATGAATACGATGAAAAAACGATTATAACGAATGTCAAAAAATTAGAGTTTAAAACGGTAGGGAAAACAGAACTTGTAAAAGGTTGGAAAGAATTGTTTTCAAGTGAAAAAGAGTTGCAGGAGCGTGAAGAGTCGTTACCTGTCGTTTTCCAAGATGAGATGGTACAAAGTAAGGTTTCTATTCTAGAAGGCACGACAACGCCTCCTAAACCTTATACAGAAGGGCAACTCATTACGATGATGAAAACATGTGGTAAATCAGTTGAGGATGAAGAAGAAATCGAGGTGCTGAAATCGATTGAAGGTATTGGTACAGAAGCAACTCGGAGTGGCATTATAGAGACGATTAAAAAGCATGGATTTATTGAAGTACGAAAAAACATAGTACACATTATGCCGAAAGGGGAGCTTTTATGTCGGTCAATTGAAGGGACATTACTCTCAAGTCCATCTATGACTGCAAAATGGGAAATCTACTTAAATAAAATTGGTCGTGGGGAAGGCTCTGCTAAACATTTCATTGAAAGTATAGGCAAATTTGTTAATCAATTAATAGCGGAGGTGCCTAAACAGTTAGAGTCACTCACAATTGATGCTGAGCAGTTTAAACCAGCTGTTGTGAAAGATATTGTGATGTGTCCGACATGTAAAGTAGGAAAAATAGGTTTGCGTAAAAGCTTTTACGGTTGCTCGAATTATAAAAATGGTTGTAAGCAAACGTTCCCAGGAAGGTTATTAGGAAAAAAACTAACTGAAAAGAACATTAATGATTTATGTAAAATTGGTAAAACAGCTGTGGTTAAAGGATTTAAATCAAAGAATGGTAAACAATTTAATGCGTCACTCCGTTTAGTAGAAGGAAAAATTGAATTTGAGTTTAATGAAAAGTAAAAGCGGAAGAGATTTATAATCTATTCCGCAAAAAAACTTATAAATTGAAATTATCTTGCAGTTTTTGAAATATTAAGATGTGATACTTAGGGAAGTAACACGAGCGAATGCCCATTTTGTGCTCATAGCGTAATCGAAGGGCAAAAAGGCTTTGGCTGTAGTAACTGGAAAAAGGGCTGTAAATTTGTCATCTGGAAAAACGATAAATTTTTAGCCACGATGAAGAAGAAGCCAACCAAAACTATGGTGAAGAAATTGCTAGCCGACGGAACGGTGTTGGTAAAAGGCTTAACGAGTAAAAAAGGGTCTAAATTTGATGCTCATTTAACATATGAAAAAATCTAGATAACGAATATTTTAACTGGAAGATGGAGTTTGCTGAAAAGAAGGATTAATTTTACATTAATTCTCTACTACCCTAAACTTCTAAAATGAAATAGGATAGCGTGTTCACTATAGAACGTGCTATCCTTTTTTTATATGAAATAGATATAATGTTCAGATATTCAAAAAATTTATTATTAGATATAATATCATTAGTTGTTTTTATTCGTCAGGGGACAAATCCCGCAGGCGTAGTATAGTAGGTAGACTAAGTTACTATAAATCTTTAAAAGGAGATATGTGATGACTACTATTAGAGAAATTGGAAGCTTATGTGTTACTGATAGAGATGGCTACATTATTAACCATTCAGACTGGAATAAAATCAACCCAATTTTTCTTCCTGTGATATACGATGTAGTCAATACGTATTCCACTCATCTTCAAGATGACTTACATAGTGTATACATAAGAGGTTCCATTCCAAAAGGGATAGGTATTGAAGGAGTAGCTGACTTAGACACAATAGCGGTTACGAAGCAAAACCCTAATAAACTGCAGGTAAAGCGGTTAAAAGAAGTTGAACAAGAATTAAATCAAAAACATACTTGTGTAGATGGTATTGAACTAAGTTTTTACTGCGTAGAAGATATTTTAAATACGTCATCTTTTTCAATAATTAGTTTCATACTTAAAACCCATGGAATATGTGTGTTTGGAGAAGACTTGATACCTCAATTACCAAGATATAGAGCTGACGAAGCTTTAGCAAATGACCACCTTATTCATTTACAAGGTCAAATTAAAAATGCCTGTGACGATCTTCAAGATAATTTTGATATAGAAGATATTAATGATTGTTGCAAGTGGATTATGAAAATTATAGTAAGGGCTGGACTTGCACTTGTCATAACCAAAGAAAACATATATACAAGGGATTTATACCCTGCTTATAAATTGTTTTCAAAATATTTCCCTGAAAAGGAAAACGACATGAGAAAAGCACTTGAATATGCAATAATACCCATAATAGATACAAACTTATTGTTATCGTTTTTAAATGAATTTGGAACGTGGATGGTTAGTGAAGCTGATAAATGGCTACAGTTCTACAACCCTAATAGAGAATTAAACATGAAACTATCATCTAATTAATAACTTGCGAAATCGAATTCTGTATAAGTAGCTAAAAATGGAATTAGCTTTGTTATTTTAGCCTACATTATCCACGTTATAACAGACGGAATTGATTCCACATACAGAAAAAGGTAATCACATTTTAGTCATGTCTCATATGGGATTACCTTTTATTTTTAAGCAATTTTAGATTTTAGGTCAATCGTATAATACAAATAAGGTTTGATCAAAAATACTTCTTTAAACTCAAATTTTACGATAAATAAAAAAACTATTCGAGATTGATCATTTTCTTCGTATGTTGCTCAACAATTACGCACAATCAAATATTTTTATTTATGGATTTGTTTTTAAATTTTTTCCAATATATTGGACAATCTTGCGAAGTTCTGTAGATGATGGGCGCCCAAATGGACTAGTTTGTTTTTGTTGATATAGCAGTTGTCCATTTTCATCAACTAGGAAATAAGCCGGCTCTCCATGCTTGCCATGATCCTCATAGGGTGCATCTTCTCCATGATAAAAAACATCATATGCTTTTAATGTTTTTAACTCTTCATCAGCCAAGACAGTAAAAGTAAGATTGTGCTCATCAACCATTTTCTTTAAATTTTCCAATCGATCTGTTGAGAGGGTAATTAGATGTACATTCTTGCCTTCAAAATAACTTTTATTTTCTTCAAGCTCTTTTAATTCATGAAGACAAACAGGGCACCACGATCCTCTGAAAAAGATAATGAGATGCCAACTTCTATGCTGATTTTGATGAGATTCTAAAGAGAATTTTCCTCCATTAACTGCTGGAAGAGTGAAATCGGGCACTTTATCACCCAAATTAAATATAGACATGCGTATCCTCCTTAAAATTGGAAATTCTATTCCTCCTTTATAGTATTTCCTGTTTTGAATTTGCTATGTAAAATAAAAAAATACATATACCTTCTATATTCATGATTGTAGCTAAAATTTCGAGTCATCTTTGTCGGTATATCTTCTTCAATAATTCGTCCTTCATTTTGATTGTACGAGCTATCTAATTGATTTCTCGCGCTTTTTAGCTAAATAGACTAAAATGGGATTTTGATCTAATATGCTGAGTATGTAAGAATAATATACTTTTCCTTTTCCTAAAATTAAGTGTGAAAAATCCATTTTTTAATATCTATGATGGAATCGCCACTTGCACTAGAGAAAAGGTATGGAGGCATGAATAAATGAAAAACCTTGAAGATTTAATAAATGCAATTATTAATGAGTCAATACTAAGGGGAAGAACGTATACCTATTTAATTTTAGGGACTAAGAATTTATTTACGAGCGGATATTTTACTATTGTTAATAATGAAGCATCATATGATGGTGACATGACGATTGCACTTTTTAATAAGTATGTCAGCGAGATTAAGACTTTTATGCAGGGACAGGGCATTCTTTGTATCAAAGTAGATGCGGGTACATTAGCTGAGCATTTCTTGGTGAAAGATATGAACCCTGAACTCCTTGATATGGATGTTTTTGAGTTACTTAATTATCAAAGGTACGGTTTGGAACCCATGGAGGGGGAAAGAAAAGAAGTTTTGCAGAAATCGTTACGGGCGGAAAAAATTAAAATTACATTAGTCTTTGCGTGTTATATGAATGATTTGGACCGAATTAGAGAGTTAGTTATCCGTGCAAAAAAGTCTGATTTGGATAAGATCTTGGAATCTCGGGGCACTCCATTACAGTTTTGCAGTATGCACAATAATGTTGAGGCATTTCGATTATTAGCCGAAAGAGGCGCAAACGTAGGTAAACGAGCTCTCGCACAAACACCTCTTGAAATTGCTTTTAAATATTCAAGCGATATTGTTAATTATATTCATTCGGAATATCCAGATATTTATGAGAAAGAGGTAAAAAAGAAAGGTTTTGGGATCGCTCTTCATTGTCAAGATATAGTTCTACTAGAGGACATTTTAAAATTAGGCTGCGACATGGACAAGGAAAGAAAGCCATTCCCTCCACTGCACAATTTTGCGGATACTAATAACGTTATCGGAATTAAATTCCTTCTGGATCGTGGAGCTAATATTGAATGCAGGAATCAGTATAAACAAACAGCGCTGCACAGGGCAATTAAGGCTAGAAATACTGCTACTGTTGAAATGCTATTAAAATACGGAGCGGACATTTATGCTAAAGATCATGAAGGAAAAACAGCTTTAGATTTAGCGGAAACTTGTGAAAATAAAGATGTTTTACATTTTATAGGAAAGTAATAGTGGAGATGTACGAAGACGATTTAATAATAAAGGCAAAGATACAGCAATGCTTATGAAAATAAATGAGCTGAGTAATCCAGTTGAACTACGTATACAACCGATTTAACTTCAAATGTAATCAATTCAAAGCCACACGATTAATGAAACATTAATTTATAAGGTTATGGGGAATTTTATTAGTGTTTATACAGTAGAATTAATCGATGGTGGATTCTATATAACTGTATTAAACCCATAATAGTAATGTATAAAAAACCGCACTTAGACTAGTCACGGTGAACCGTATCACATAAGTAAGTGAGGTTTTTTTGAAAAATAGTACAGCACCTCCCAAAATAGTGGAATAAGTGTTTTTCTGTTGTTTGACCGTATAAAAAGAATGAACTCCTTATGAGAGAACAGAATAGTGGTAAAGCAGAGAATAGAAGTTCCTCTGGATAGCATTGATGATTCGCACTTATTGGAGCGATACGTGAACAATTTATTGGGTAATGCGGTTAGACATACACCTCGCCATGGGAAGATTTTTGTAGAATGCTATACACAAAGATAGTATCCACATAATACTTTAGGAAAATTAATGTATTTGACTAAATCTAAATTTCTTCTTCGAATAAGATATATTATTCTAAATCGAAAAGAAGGTGGTATAATGTCAAATCAGCGAGGTAATAAAGATAGTAATGATGGGTCTAATTCCAAGGAATTACAAAGCAGTGTGGAAAGTAAAAATGAAAAAGTAAGGATTATTGTAAAAAAAGATGGAGAAGAAATTAGGACTGATTCTCCAGTATCGGATAAGTTAAAGCTTGTAATTGTTATAAATAATCAGTTCACTAGTGCACCTAATACCACGCAAATTGCAAGTGGGGCAGGAAGAAATAGTGCAGCTGGTAGTAATGCTGCAATAGATTCCTCGAATACCGATCAACAGCAAAGTGTTGGAGCACAAGGGGTAGCTAGAAACAGCGGTATGAAGGGAGAGCAGACTCAACCTCACGAACAGCATGAAGACTGTGATGGTGACGAAGAAATTGTTATCATCATCAATAATCAGGTAAATAAGGGTCAAAGACAGTCGTCAGCTACTCAGATAGCAAGCGGAAGCGGTTTAGATAGTACGGGAGGAACTAATTCAGCCATAGGAAGTTCTAATACGAAGCAGCAGCATGCGGTTGGTGGAGGCGGTCGTGCAATAAATAAGGGTGAGAATGGTGATCAAGAGGAAAAGTAACAATTCATTGGAAAAGTTAAAAAGGATTAACATATAATTATCTACGTAAACTAAAAGAGAAGGGATCCCATAGCTTATAGATAGTTAGGAATCAGTTTTTTATTTAATCAGAAGGATAACATCTGAGCGATATCATATTTCTAGTTTTTTAGACTCGGCAGTAAAGTTAACCATTGAAAGAATGGGTAGCAAATATTTATTCGCCTTTTTCATAGAATGAATAGTCTATAGTTTTTACCTATAGGAAACGTAAATACTGTTCTGTTTTATCTCTCTTTTTAGATGATAGTAAAGCAGCGACTAATAGCGAATAGCTGACATGCGTAGGGCCAGAATAATGTATGAGTACATTTGTTGGACTTTAAAGGTATTTACCCCTGCATTAACCAAATATACAGGGAATTATGTATACTAGAGGGAAATACAAATTAGTGGGTCCCCGTTTTTGCTATCGGCTTTCAGCCAATAACGTTGCATATGCGCCCAATAATTGGCGAACGTGACATCAGGTAGATTACCGTATGCCGAACAACCATCACAAATCACAAGATTGATCGTTAATAATAAAGATTTATAAAAAGTACCTCTTTTTTAGAGGTGCTTTTTTATTGGATATTTATGTTAAAATCTATTTGAAGTTTGTGAAGAAATGTACTTAAACTAATACGAACTGGCAGGATAGTTCAACAAGAGTTTGGGAATTAAAACAAAAGAAAGAGACCAAAAGGGGGTAATTCTAAATGAATAATAACTTTATTGAAAACATTCAATCCTTTTATTCCGACCTTTCCATTGAAAACTTTTATCTTAATGAAATTGGACAGAACAATGATGTGTTAATTGTAAACAAATCTTTGGTTTTTAGATTTCCAAAATATAAAAAAGGAATCATTCAATTAAGAAGAGAGACGGAAATTTTGAAATACATTAAAGGGATCGTTTCCACTCCTATTCCGAATCCAATTTATCAGTCTTTTGAAGAATTAGAACTAGGGAAGGTCTTTACTGGCTATAAACTAATAGATGGTGTTCCTTTGTGGAAGGAAAGTTTAACAGATGTTAAGAGTGTTGAATTGGTGAAAGGGTTGGCAAAACAACTAGTTTCTTTTCTTGTAGAACTCCATTCTATTTCAGGAGAAAAAGCAAGTCGAGAATTGAAACTAAAGGTTCGTAATCCTAGTGAAGAGATGTATAACCTGTATGATAAGATTCAAAATACATTATTCCCTTTTATCAGAAAAGACGCTCAAAAAGAAATATCACAATCCTTTGAAACGTTCCTAAAAGGGAAAGCATTCTCAAATATAGAGATAACACTTATACACGGAGATTTCGGAGCATCTAACATCTTGTGGAATCCAGAAACAAGTATGATTTCAGGGATAATAGATTTTGGTGGTTCTGGTTTAGGAGATCCAGCGTATGACTTTGCTGGCATACTCTCTAGTTATGGTGAAGATTTTTTTGATATGTGTATGGACCTATATCCTAACGGTAATGAAATATCTGAACGAGTTAAATTTTATAAGAGTACATTTGCTTTACAAGAAGCCTTGCACGGGATTGAGAATGACGATAGACAGGCTTTTGAAAGTGGAATAAAAGATTATAGATAGATTACTTGTTCAACTAAAGGGTACGTTGATCCCGGAAGGATAATACAACTTAATCAAACTAGTTAAACTTAGTAAATTCAATACGCTTAAGTCTGATTTATCGAGGATTAATTTGAACCCGTTAATTCGTTTCGTTTATTTCTATAGAGGATTTACCCGCTGAGAGGAATCTATTTTGATTGATTATTGTCAAAATAGATTCTTTTTTAGATAAACAAATTGTGTTGTTGTTTACAAATAAACAAACTTATTATATATTGTTTATTAAATGATAAACATATAGGGGTTTTGTTTATGAATGTAAGTGATTTAACAATAGAGGAATTATCGAAGGGGTATGTAAATAAAGGTGATGCATATGGATGTATATTTTGTAAAGAAACATTTGATGCCGAAGAAATATTCAAAATAGGTAATCAATTTTTTACAGCTAAAAAAACTTTACAACTCCATATCGAGAAAGAACATGGCTCTGTGTTTGAAGCGTTAACTCAATTAGATAAGAAGTATACAGGGTTATCAGATATCCAAACCGAATTGCTTAAGCTATTTGCAACAGGGGCAGCTGATAAAGAAATTATCAATAATACTTCTGCAAATAGTATTTCAACGATTCGACAGCACCGATTTAAATTGAAAGAAAAAGAAAAGCAAGCAAAAGTTTTTCTAGCGATCATGCAGGCTCTGGAAACAACTATAGTTTACGAGCCAATTCATAAGGGGGCAACACAGGTGGATGAGCGTTATGCGATTAGAATAGAAGAGAAAGAAAAAGTACTAGCGACATACTTTAAACATGGCTTAGATGGTTCTATTGAAAGCTTTCCGAGTAAGGAAAAAAGAAAAATTATTTTGCTGCAACACATTGTCACGAAGTTTGCGGTAGGTAATAAATATTGTGAAAAAGAAGTAAATGAGATTTTAAAGCCTATTTATAGCGATTATGTTTCACTTAGAAGATACTTAATTGAGTATGGCTTTCTAAATCGAAGCGATGATTGTACAACCTATTGGGTGAAAGAGGTTTAAAACATAGATAATTTTTATTACCCAAATATTCCTAGAAATCACTTTAGTTGTTACTAATGTTTATATTAACTATACTTACGTTGTAGTTACATAGAAAGGGTGATGGGATGAGTAAGAACTTTATTATATTTGGAGCAAGCCAAGGATTAGGTGATGCATTCGTAAAGGGTTTACCAACTGAAGGGGATACAGTATGGGTGGTGTCACGTACTCGACCAAGTAGTTTAGATATAAATGATGGCGTAAATCGTAAATGGCTGACTATTGATTTATCTAGTCAACAACATATTCCTGCTTTAAAAGAAGCTTTAAAAGGCGTTGCTATTGATGTATTAATTTACAATGTTGGAGTATGGGAAAAGCATGGTTTTGAAGATGACTATACGTTTGATAACGATGAAGTTGGGGATATTGCAAACTTAATTAATATTAATTTAACTTCCACAATTACATATATTCAGGCGCTTTTATCTAATTTAAGACAGGCGGAGAATGGAAAAATAATTTTAATAGGATCGACAGCTGGTTTAGATCATACGAATAATGCGCAAGTTACGTTTGTGACATCTAAATTTGGCTTACGAGGCATTACAAATGCTTTACGCGAGCATGTGAGAAAAGATAAGATCTCTGTAACGTGTATTAATCCAGGAGAACTTGCTGCTGAAGTACCTTTTGAAGAAGGGGCTGAAAAAGCAATTAAGTTGTATGAAGGTACACGTATTCCTGTACAAGATATTGTAGCCATTGTCCAATGTGTGATTAATCTATCACCAGTTTCATGTGTAAAGGAAATAAATATTCCTGCCATTACAGATATGAATGTATAATTCAGTATAAAAAAACGGCTCATATGTTGAACGATTCTGTTCAACGTGTGAGCCGTTTAAAATGGTACTTATAATTTTGATTTATTCGACGTGTAAACTCAACTCAATTGATTGAAAATGAGTTCGAGCAAAATTCTTTGCCCACCGCAATAACAGCTATCCAACTCCTTTGCTTCTATGTTCCGCATGAACAGAAGTCTCTGTAATATAACATTCTCTAGCAAATGGTTAATATTCTAATAAATAGCTATCTGTCAAAAAACTATACCCTAAACGATTTCACAACTAATCGGGAATCGAAAACTTTAGCTTTAATTTTTATCACTTTTTTCGGGAATTAGAATTTCTAACTCAAGAATATTACTATTAGTAAAAATACCGCTTGAGAGCTCCATTACATAAATAGGGGTATTTTTCTTGTCGATAATAGATAATATTTGTTTCTCAATTTCATCATCATTTTCGCCCATAATAAATATAGAACTATATTTACCTTCATTCATGATGAAATCAGCTTTCTGTTCTGTTTCTATACATATATGATATTCATCTTCTTCAAAAACATAAATAATATCATAATAAAAAAATTGCTTTGATAATTGAAATTTTAACAAATCTTTGGCTGATAAAGTTTCATTTGTTTTTAAAGTGATTATTTTTTCTAAATGACTTTCTTTTAAGTATTTTGTTGAATTTACTTTTTGGTTTGTAATATTTACATAATGGTGATCAATGGCCTTTTTAATTTTTTGTAGTTTGTTTATTTCGTCTGAAAGTTCTTTTGATTTTTCGCTTAATAAACTCAAATAATCATTTTTTTCATACGTCGTTAAAACCTCTGTAATTTGTGCGATTGAAAGATTTAAATTTCTCAACATTAATATTTGAGCAAGTTGATAAATTTCCTTAAGAGAATATTTTCGATACCTATTATTATCCGTGTAGGATGGAAATAAGAGCCCTTTTTCTTCGTAATATCGTATTTGATGATGACTGATATCAAATATTTTAGCCAATTGACTTATAGTAATTGTTTCATCCATAATATCCCTCTTCTCTAGATAAATATAAACTCTAGGGCTTGCCTAATGTCAAACAATAAACCTAAGATAAAACCTAAAACAATCATCACTGATAATGAAAGGAATGGATGGGATACAAGAATTTGTAGGTATAAATTCCATGTGATAACGCTAATGGATTTGCTCCTTGTGGGTTTTAGCATCATCCTACCAATGGATAATTGAGCAAATGAATTGAGAGGTGGGCGCAAACAAAAGTTGGTTTGACATTAGGTCAACCCTATAGTTTATAGTGGTGATGTACTAAGAGGGGCAATAATAAAAAGTCGATTATATCTATAAAGGGATGTCTTAATTTGACTATTGGCCAAATGATTAAGGTATTAATAGTGTACTTAAGGAGGGACATTTATGACCGAACAGTTACAATCTAAACGTATTGAAGGGTTAGATTTCGCTCGAGCATTGGCTATGTTGGGGATGCTTATAGTTAACTTTAAAATTATTATGGGAGCGGCAGGAAATGGGCCGGATTGGCTTATTTGGTTTACTGGACTTTTTGAAGGCAGAGCATCCGCCACTTTTGTTACGCTGGCAGGTATCGGGGTTGCCTTAATGACAAGAAAAGCTAGAAATGGCGGTGAGTTTTCTTACATTAAAGAAAATAAGGTGAAATTATGGAAACGTTCCGCTTTTCTTTTTATTCTAGGTTTACTTTTATATGTTGTAGATTGGACAGGAGATATCCTTCATTATTATGGTGTTTATATGCTGATTGGATCATTTCTTATCGTAGCTTCTACAAAGCTCATGATCATTCTATCTAGTGGTTTTTTAATAACCTCGCAAGTCTTACAAGTGACAATGAATTATTTGCAAGGATGGCATCCAGATCAACCATTTATGGAATATCTTGATTTTTGGACGATTGAAGGTTTTATGAGAAATCTTTTATTTAATGGGTATCATCCAGTATTCCCTTGGATTTGTTTCTTTTTGCTTGGAATGATCCTTGGCAGACTTGATTTATTGAAGAAAACTGTAAGAAACAAAATGTTGTTTATTTCTATAATTCTACTCATAACAATAGAGGTACTTTCAAAAGTATTAATGCGATTATCTCAATCGGTATTAGATGTAAACAGTGCAGAATTCTTGTTTCAAACTGGACCAATTCCTCCAAACATATTATATATGTTATCAAATTCCGCTTCAGCGATCATTGTCATCGTTGCTTCTATTTATATCGCAGAAAACTTTGCAGAACAATGGTTGACAAAATCACTGATTCAAACAGGACAATTAACACTAACCCATTATGTAAGCCATGTATTCATCGGTGTTGGCATATTAACTTTATTAAATAGGTTAGAAAACCAAACGTTAGCATTTTCATTAGTATTTACACTATTGTTTTTCGTAGCGAGTATTTTATTTTCCGTTTTATGGAGCAGAAAATTTAAAAGAGGACCGATTGAATGGATTATGAGAAAAATGACAAATTAATATTGTCTGTTATAACCCAAATAACCCTGTAGCAGAAGACTTTTACGCCAGCTTTGGTTTCTTTAAAATCAGAATTCTCTGTCAGAAAATGATAAACCAATTAGAGTGTATAACCTTAAACTTTCTATAAAAAAAGATTCAATTGAAGGGGGATCACCAACATGACGGAAATTTTTGTACGCTAAGTATATTCAAAATTAAAAAAGTCGATTTTCCTTCATTTCAAAGGAATCGACTTTTTGATATCTGAATGAGCATCAATCCATCAGCTTAGACAACATGAGAGAGATGTTGACAGATCTTGCTACATTTTTTAAGCTAGATGGTGTTTTTGGTAGTGATATTGCTAAAGAAGGGCGTTTGGTGATTGATTATACGAATAGAAATTTTGAGCTTGTGTTTAACAAATGATGCTTCCCGGAGTCAAGCAATTATTACGACCCCTTTATGGATTTTATCTTTACATTCTAATCACATTTATGATGCTATCAAAATAAAACATGAGAAAAATGTATCCTCATGCTTTATTAAAACTCTTTATCCCAATGTTCATTTTCATACATAATAGTTACATGTGCGTGTTCGATTTTTAATTCATGCTGAAGATAATCAATAAAAGATTCAAACATTTCTTCGTTTACCTCTTCTTTTTTGTTATTTAATTTTATAGTAAGCGAAGAGGGGGGGATCGATTGAAGGCGTAAATGCCATACCTTGTGGTTCTCCGAATGTTTCAGTTACATAACTATAAACTTTCGGTTTTACTTGTTCTATGAATGTTGATAATTCTTGAAATGCAAGATCATCTTCCATTTGGTTCGTATGTCTATTTTCATAAACCATGAACGTATTTTGTGTTTCTGTATTTAAAATCACTGCAGCATAATCAAATTTATCGTGTTGCGACTCTGTATCATACTCGACACCGGAGATTTCGTATTCCATGGTTGGATATTTCTCTTGTAAGTATTGTTCGGCTTGTGAAAGTACCTTTGCTTCTTCTTTTTCATCTGGTATTAACGACGCCCTAAAATTAAAAATTAATAAGACAGTCCCGAATATTAGTAATATCGCTATTCCTCCAATTGAAAAAATGAATATGCTCCAACCTTTTAACCACTTATTCAACTTTTTCTCCCCCTCTCTTTCAAAGTATATCGATTTAGTGATTGAATTTCCAAGTATTTGCAGTATCAATGTCAACAGTGTAATAAAACAGATTCTTTGAGCATGGCGAGACGATAATCCGGAGGTCTTTGCTCCCTTCTGCACTGTCGGAGAGACCCGGTAGGATTGGGACATCTTTTCTAGATGAATAAGCCTTATAAGAGGGCGGCTTACATATGCCCGCGTTTTTTTATTCAGGAAAATGCTTCGTTACAAAATCCTCATTAATACGAACAGTCATCATTTTTTATATCCTGCATTTTTAATTTATTAATAAGTAATGGTATTATATGGTTATTAAGATAATGAATTATGTTTCTTTTATATCCTAATCTTTGTGATGTTTTCTGTAGGCAGTTAAAGTTCACAGTGTCCACTATTACATGACACTGCTTTTCAAGTGTTACTTTAAATATCATAAAGATTATAGCAATGTTAAAGGAGAGTAACATGTACACCATAGGACAAGTAGCTAAATTTTTAGGAGTCTCTAGAGATACCTTGAAATTTTATGAAGAAAAGAAATTAGTAAAGCCTAAGCAAAATATGGAGAATGGGTATAGAAAATATAATCATTTCGATATTTACGATATAACAACAGTAAATTTCTATCGAGAAGTTGATATTGAAATTAAAAAAATTCAAGAATTAAGAAAAAGTAAGAGTATAGAGGGAATAAAGTCATTGCTAGAAGAGAAAGAACAAGAGGTTTTAGAGGAGATACAATATAAAAAGCTGCTTTTAAAAAAGCTTCAGACAGTAAAAGAGGATTGTGAAAAAGTTAAACAATTCTTAGGCGAATACATAGTAAAAGAAATGAAGCCTTTAGAAATAAAAGGAGAAATCGAACATTTTACTGCGTTTGATGAATATGAAACGCTAAAAAAGAATGCAGAAAACCTAAAAAAAGCAGTAACGCTAACATCTTTAAGAAGAGTCATAAGTTTCAATGAAGAAGGTATTATAGACGATAAGTTTTTCGTTGTAAGAAAAGTAGAGGACGTAGATAAAGAAATAGAAGGAGAAATTCGATCTCATCCAAAATGTATTTATACCGTTATTGAAGATGGAAGATGGTCAACTGGTGGAAAAAGTATTGACCATAACGTGGAAGCAAGTTTAAGAAAAGTAGCAAAAGACAAAGGGTATGAACTTTTGGGGCTAGTATATATTAATCAACTACTGACCACTTATGAAGATGGACTTGAACGTGTATTTTTAGAAATTTATGCACCTATCAAGTGAAACTGAAATTGGATTTTAGTGCCTTATAAATGTCAACACCATTATGTACATTTTTGCTCGTTTAAGGATGTACAAAACTACTCGTTTTCCGAGGTTAAATGATGCTTTAATCGGTATGAATCACCAACGATTGTGACAACACTTGCGTGATGTAAAATACGATCTAATATCGCATTCGCTAACTTCGGTTCAGGGAAAATTTCATCCCACGATTTGAAGTTCACATTCGTTGTGAA
>NZ_JBSSFD010000052.1:0-26391 GCF_054062295.1 Lysinibacillus sp. TE18511 | reverse complement strand
TTGTTAGTTGAACCAATCGGGCTTTTACGGTCAGTTCAAAGTCATCTATTTCAAATAAATGTAGAGCATAGTACTGACCGTTAAAGCGGGATAAAGTGAAACTTCAATCAGCAGGGGGTTATTCATCCCCGGCTGGTTGTTAGTTGAACCAATCGGGCTTTTACGGTCAGTTCAAAGTCATCTATTTCAAATAAATGTAGAGCATAGTACTGACCGTTAAAGCGGGATAAAAGCACTTTACTGGATTATAACTCAATTTTCAAGAGAAAAAATAAAATTCTCACTATTCGAGCGAAATTGTGACAGGCTTGCAACAAAATGTACACAATTGAGATAAATTCTTAAAAGTATTTTTCTTAAAATACGAACAAACGAAAATTTAGATGTGCAGATATGAGGTTATTTTTCGTGATTTACACATTAGTTAATCGTTGGTGTTATAAAACGTTCGTGTTTGGAAAAAGGGGTTTATGGCAATCGTTTTGGCCTTCATATAGTGAAATTCTTCTATGACAATAAGAGCCCATAGAAGTGCATAATATTAAGCATCTTGAAGAGCGAAAAAATATGATCAAACGTATCTTGTTTAGATATTCCTAAGTTGCCCATATTACCGTTATATGCACTGGTTTGATGGAGCCTAAGTTGTGATATTGATTATATTTGCCGTTAAAATAGGATGGACGGAAAGTTTTTTAACTTTCCCCATAATCCAAGTATCTTTCGGTATAATGAACTGTGAAAATGAAATAAGGGGTGTTTTGAATGTTTACAATAGAGGAAGCGTGTTTAGTTGTCGTTGATGTACAAGGTAAGTTAGCGACCATTGTTGATGAAAGTGAAGCGGTGATTGACAATGTGTCAAAGCTGGTACAAGCTATGAAAGCATTGGAAGTACCTATTTTGTGGCTTGAACAAAATCCTAGTCGTTTAGGTGGGACTGCGTTAAATATTGCACAGCATCTTCAAGGGCAAGCTATTGCTAAAATGGCATTCAGTGCTTGCCAGGAGCAGGAATTTGTCTATGCATTGAAGGCAAGCGGTCGCACTCAATTTATCGTGACAGGGATCGAAACACATATTTGTGTCTACCAAACAGCACGACAATTAAAAGAGCAAGGGTTTGAGGTCGAAGTTGTTGTAGATGCTGTGTCCTCTCGTACAAAGGCCAATAAAGAGTTAGGGCTAGAAAAGATGAAGGCACTTGGAATTTTACCCACAAGCACAGAAATGATTTTATATGAGCTACTACAACGTGCAGATCATCCACATTTTAAAACGGTGCTACAGCTAGTTAAATAATAAAAAAAACTCATCATAACGATGAGTTTTTTTATTAAGCAGGCATGTCCGTCGGTGTTGGTTTTGCGTAGCCTTCTTTATATGTGTCATCAATTGTTTGACGAATTTCTTTGAGACTCATGCCATCTTTATGCATTTTTGCAGACTGTACAGCGATTTCTAGGCAAACGTTACAACGCGTACCGTGATCATCCCAGACAATTGTTCCATCCTCACGTTTTTCTTGAATAAAGCAGTTTAGATTGCTTTTATGTCCAACTGAATCGCCACATCCACAATAGCATGGCATCCATTCTAGAATTTCTGTAGACTGACCAGCAATTTGATACACTAAGCGAATATTTTCAGTTTGATTATTTAAAAAGGATGGTAGCACATCAGCAGATGCAGTTTCCTCCTGAATATCTCCAGAAGCATGTGCATGTTCTTCGTGTGAAGCTTCTTTTGGCGTTTCGTTTTGATTTTTTTCAGCAACTTTTTTCTCCTCACCACAAGCACTTAACACTAATAACGATATAGCAAAAATAGATAGTAGTTTTTTCAATAAAAGCGCCTCCTATATGTTTACAATACTGCCATTATACCATCGTTCGCTTAAACATTGACAGGAAGCGCAGGTGAAAATCAATGAAAAATATCTAATCCACGTGTTTTGTTCATTAAAAGTTCCATTTTCTCACTCAATAATTTTTTCATGAAGAAACCAAATAGAATAAAAATGAGCCAGAAGCAAGATAAAAAGGCGAGATCTACGAATACCTTGGACCAAATAATACCACCAACAGCCTCTCGCATCATTTCAATTGCATAAGTAAAAGGTAAAAATGGGTTTATTATTTGGAAAAACTTTGGTAATAATTCTACTGGATACGTGCCGCCAGAACCTGCAATTTGTAACACTAACATGACAATGGCTAACGCTTTCCCAACATTTCCGAATACCGAAACTAGTGTATAGACAATTGTAACAAACACTAAGCTAATCAAGAGACCAAATGGTATAAAGTAATAAGGCGCACTAATGGATCCATCTAAAAGAACGATATCTCCTATTGTAATAATGAGCGTTTGGATAAATGAAAAAGTTGCAAAAGTTAATAAACGACCAAAGTATACTTCGCGAATACTGTATTGATGATTATCGTGAATATCTACAGATAAAAGTGAAATTAATAATAAACAGCCAACCCAGATGGAAAGTACAGTGTAAAATGGTGTCATGGCTGTTCCATAATTATCAATCGGAAACATCCTATGTTCCTGAAGCTTAATAGGCTCCTCAAAGAAATCCCGCTCGGCATTGACATCGTTTTTCAATAATTGAACAATTTCAGAAATATCTGCTTCACTTTCTAATGTTCTTAGCTTCTCTGCTAAATCCTTAATTTTTGTACTTAAAGCAGGGAAATTCGATTGTACTGTAGCAATTGTTTTATTAGCTGTCGCTAACGTATTTTTTGCATTTGTTAAACGATCTGATACTTGAGGAAGAAAACTTTTTACATCCGTTAACATGGATGATGCATTTGTTAATGTATTTTTCGCAGAAGACAGGGTCGTGCGAATTTGTGGTTCTAGATGATCGTTATAATGAGTAAGGAATTGATTAAGATTGTTAGAAGCATTTTGCGCAACACTTTGAACATCCGCGAGATCCTTTTTGATCTTTTCTCCATCAATATTATTTAACTGCTGTACTTTATTTGAGACGTCAGTTAGTAAAGTATTTAGCTGATTTAATGCTGTTAGAGAGCTTAATGAATAATCAGTTAAACTAGGATTTGCCTGTAAATCTCCGCGTATAGCTTCAAGTTGTTCAATGATTTTTTTATTAGTTAGTAAAGTTTTAACATCTTCAGAATTGCTTTGCTGTAGCGCTGTTAGGATGTTTTGCACTTTGTTTTCAAGCTGTTTATGAGTTGAAGCATCAGCTTGTGTTAATTTTTGCAGTGCTTCAAGTGTTTGTATGCTAGAATTTATTTTTTCGTGAGATGCATCCAGCTGTTTCTTAATCGTATCCTTTGTTTGGGCAATGGTTGCTGTATCCACATTAGCATTTTCTAGCTTCCCTACTAGCTCTGTAAATCGTTGAGCAATATTTTGGACAGCTTCTAAATCCTTTTTAATGATAGGGGAAAGCTCGGTGAACAGTGTGTCAGCTTCATTAATCAATTTTAAACCTTGTTGAATAGTTGTTAGACCTTCATTCGTTAATTTTTCAACCTCAGGAACTTGGGTCATCGTGTGGTTCAGTAATGTCTCAGCTTCTTTGCCACCTTTAGCGGTTTGTGCTAAAAAGGTTTCAATACCAGGAAGATGTTGTTCAATTGTAAAAATATAATTTTCAAACGTTCTTAAGTCTGGAATTTCCCGTTCCATCTCAACACCGATCGTATTAAAAATAGAGAAAAGTGTTCCATTGACAGTTGAGATAAATTCACTAGAAACTTGTTGAGTTAGACCACTAGCACCTTTAATTGTAATTTTGGGTGAGACGGCATTTATTTTTTCATTTACATAATAATCGATATGCGCTTTAGTAGGCTGATTTGACAGTATGGAGGTTAGTTTTTGTGAAAAGTCACTAGGGATTACGATAACCGCAAAATAGTCACCGTTTTTTAAACGATCAATGGCTTTTTCACGAGATGTAAATTGCCAAGAAAAGCTTTTATTTGTGCTTAAATTAGCTATTACATCGTTACCGACATGTATATCTTCTCCTCTAACATTCGCTCCTGTGTCTTCGTTGACAATAGCAATTTTCATATTGGCAGTATGGGCATAGGGATCCATAGAGGCATAAATATTGAGCCACGCATAAAGAGAAGGTAAAAAGATAAGTCCACCAATAATGACAGCAACTACCCAGTTTGTTAAGATATTATGGATATCACCTTTATAAATTCGAAAAACTTGTTGGATAGTGTGTTTCATATTATTAACCACTCCACCTTTATATTAAGCTTTGTAATATTTATGGTCCCAAAAATGGGCGAAATTATGTTTGAATTGTAGAAAAACTTATTTTTCAAAGACAAATTAGTTTACTAGGGTTTAAAAAAACTTTATAATCAATCGCGAATACACTAAAACTAGGGTTTTTTAGTGTAGAAAAGGAGGAACACATTCTAGTGAAAAAACTACTAATTATTGGCTCAGTTATTGTTGTGTTATTTATAGCAATTGTTATGCTAACAAAAGTATCGAACGAAAGTAAGTTAACAAGTGCAAAGAATCCTTATGGTGACAAAGAACTAAAACAAGAAACAATTGATCAATTAGATGATGAAAATTACCAAAACATAATGCTACCCGACGAGCTTGAAAAAAAAATAAAAGCTGGTGAAGATGTCAATGCTTATTTCTTCAGCCCAACATGTGTACATTGTCAAGCCTTCACACCAGTATTAATGCCGATTGCTAAGGAGTTAGGTGTTGACATTGCACAAATGAATGTTTATGAATACGGGGATATATGGGATCAATACCATTTAGAAGCGACGCCAACATTCATTCACTTTGAAGATGGTAAAGAGGTTAACCGCTTTGTCGGTGCATTACCAGAAGAAGAGTTACGTGCCTATTTAAATACTGAAGTATTAAAAAAATAAGGAAAGCTACGACTGTCTCAAACGTTATTTTGAGCAGTCTTTTTTTATCTTCATTCAGTAAATACTCGTGCATACCTGAGAACAATTCGAAATCTTAAGGTAATTACGGCAAGGCGAAATTGATTTTTGTAGTGTATACTGAATATACTGAAGAGCTGTACATTGGAGGAAAATTGAATGACAATGGATGATTATTTTTATAATGGTGAGCTAATGAAATGCTATGAGGCAGCTAAGCAAGTTACAGATGACAGCGAGAAAGCATTAGCTGATCAATATATTAAATTATTGGAAGAGTATGATTTTGCTAGCTATCCAAAGGCTACGTTGTTTGTGGAAACTCAGCATGAAGAACGAACAGATGAAAGCTATCCTGAATCGGATGCCGTCGTCGAAATTCGTGCAGTAAAAGATGAAGCACAGTTTTCTCAGCGTATTAAAGAGCTAGAGGATGTAGCGAAAACAGGTACTCCAACTGAAAAGGCACAATCATTCTTTACACAGGGTGAACTGTTTTTGTTTGCACATCACTACAATGAGAGTGTCCATTGTTTTAAACAAGCTGTAAATGAAAACCCTAATAAAGCTTTATATTGGGGGATTACAGGGCAAACGATGCACCGCTTCGGTTGGATGCCATTCGACGCCCTAGGCTACTTGGAGCAAGCGATTAATTTAGATTCAAAAAATGCGCGTTGGCAATGGAATAAAGCACTTGTTCTGATTCAATTAGCGAAGGATTTACAGATGGCGCCGTTTATGGCAAATGCAGCGATGACATTAGAGCAGGCGCTGGCTGTTTGTGGCGAGCATCAGCGATCATTAAAGGATGCTATTCAAAATACAATAGATAATATGGATAGCTACGTGTTTTCATAAGATTTATCTTCATTCAGCCTACTGAATGAAGATAAAGCCTTTGACGCAATTACGCCAAGGCGGAATTGATAAGATGTCTCAATTATTTGAGGCGTCTTTTTTTGTGGTGAAATCTGGGTTGATGAAGATTTTGATTAAATTGATGGATTGAATTTATATTGGCATGTATGGCTCATCATCAAAAGTTGTGGATGGCATTTGTTAAACCGTTAAATTAATTTGTGGATGACATTTGTTATATATACAGGTTGATTGGAGTGGAGGCTGGGCGACTCCTCGGGGATTAGTGAACTGCCCCTAGGAAGCTTTGCTCTACGCGAAAGCGAAGCGTCAGCGACAAATGTTTTATCTGTGCGAAAGCGAAGCGTCAGCGACAAATGTTTTATCTGTGCGAAAGCGAAGCGTCAGCGACAAAGCGCCCAGCCGGAACGGAAATCAACCACACGTTATGGTGATGAGCCAGTTTTATTCAGTTTTAGTTTTGATTGAAAAGTCGATTTTTCATGGTAATCTTATAGTATAATTATTCCAAAAGTCCTTTGTGAAATAATGAATAGAGTGAAAATATTTTGAGATCAAGGGAGAGGAGTTAGATGCGGAAATTTAATGAGGATTTTTCATTTGTAAGGCAGGGCATTCAATTCATCCTATTATCAATGATTTTCCTAATCGTCATTGGATTAGGTGGAGATAAGTTTTATGGGATATTTGGTGAGAACAACTATGTGGCGATTCATTTAATGATGGAAATTCTCATCATTGTGGTGACGATGGCTATTTCGATTCAAACGTGGTTAATTTCTCCGTATATTTTATCTAATAGAGTTCTGTATGTTGGGGGATTGTTTTTAACATTTAGCTTAATAGAAATTGCACATGCGCTCTCCTATAAAGGAATGCCATTTTTCATTACTGAAAGTACACCCTATGCAGCAACATGGTTTTATATGCTTGGTCGATTACTATTATCGATTGGCTTTCTTGCCATTTA
This sequence comes from Lysinibacillus sp. TE18511, assembly GCF_054062295.1. NCBI lineage: Bacteria > Bacillati > Bacillota > Bacilli > Caryophanales > Bacillaceae > Lysinibacillus > Lysinibacillus sp. TE18511. The sequence goes on along the minus strand of NZ_JBSSFD010000052.1, from coordinate 19,605 downwards.
TTTTGTTAAGGAGAAGAAAATAAAATTAATTTATCGATGGCTTATTTATAGTTTGCCGATTGTAATAGTCATTAGTTGTGTGGTCATTATCTATGCACCAACGCCTATACTGCCACCTCTTATAATCGAAGGTGAAGGTCCTACTGTTTTAAAGAATACTTTGCAATATATAGCTGTTGCGTTCTTTTTGGTGATTATGGTACTGTTGTTGAAAAATTTCAATAAAGCACCCAAAATTGTATTTTTATTATTAGGTAGTTCGATTTATTTAATCATGAGCGATTTTTTATTTACAATGTATCAAGATGTTTATGATATTAAAAATTTTTTTGGACATATTTTAGAGTTAAGTGCATTTTATCTTTTATTTAGAGCTATTTATTTTTCATCTATCGAAAAACCTTTTCAACAATTAATTGATACTCAAGGGCATTTGGAAAAGTCTCGCGAAAAGATGCATTATATGGCTTATCATAATGAAGCTACAAATTTACCAAATGAACGTTTTTTGATGGAATTATTAAAAAGCAATTAATACATATCTAAATCTCAAAAGGCAATTCTTGCTATCGGTATAGAAAGAATTTCAACTATTAAAGCATCTTTAGGCAGTACATATGCAGACCAAATGATCAAACTAATAGCGCAAAGGTTGAAAAATGTTTTACCAGAGGAATATCCACTGACCATGCCGAGAGAAGATTATTTTGTTGTTTTTATTGATGAGGTCAATAATATCCATCAATTAACGCAGCTAAGTCAACAGCTTCAATTGGTTATGGAAGAATCATTTCAAATACAACATTTTTCTCTAAGTAGTCAATTAAATATTGGGATTGCGTTATTTCCAACGGATTCATATAGGGAAGAGGAACTTGTTAGATTTGCATTATATGCTATGCATGAAGCACATAAAACACCTACACGTATACAGTTTTATGAGTCCTCAATGTCTAGCAGAATGACTGAACGACTGTTATTAGAAAATGATTTACATAATGCATTAGCTAACCAAGAGCTTTTTTTAGAATATCAACCGCAATTAGATTTACAGACGGGTCAAGTTAAGTCAGTAGAGGCCTTAGTCAGATGGAAGCATCCTAAAAAAGGTTGGATTTCGCCAGGAGTCTTTATTCCAATTGCTGAGGAATCGGGATTAATTATCCCTATTGGACAATGGGTTCTAGAAACAGCTTGTAAACAAGTGAAGCGTTGGGAAGGTGCTGGATTGCCACCAATTAAAGTGGCAGTCAATCTGTCATTAGGTCAACTTTTTCAGCAAAATTTAGTTGGAATGATTCATAATGTTCTTGAGAAAACACAATTAGAGCCACAATATTTGCAGCTAGAGATAACAGAAAGTATGACGATTAATATCGATCATATGACGACAATTTTGCATCAGTTGAAGGCACTTGGGATTACAATCGCGGTAGATGATTTTGGAACGGGCTATTCGTCATTGTCTTATTTAAAGGATTTCCCTATTGATTGCTTAAAAATTGACCGGTCTTTCGTTCAAAAAATACAATCGAGCTCAACAGATAAGGCTTTAGTAGACACGATTCTTTCTGTGGCCAAGCATTTACAGTTAAAGGTAGTTGCTGAAGGAATAGAAGAGATAGAACAGCTCTCATATCTAGTAGCAAGTAATTGTGATACTGTACAGGGTTTCTTATTCAGCAAACCAATACATCCAAATATTTTACTGGAAAACTATCAATCGCTTCACAAGAATGCAAAGAGTATTTTAGATTCAATTACTGCAATTAAAGAATAAAGTGACAATCGAGAACATCTTCGTTTCATCATATGGCGAAGATGTTCCTTTTTGTTTCTGAAGCTATGTCAATGATGAAAACTATTTCAACAGCCTACATGGAAGGCGGTATACGTTGCCCGTTTCTTTATATTCTCCAATCATGGTATGATAGTGGGGAAATGATTTGTAAGATAAAGGACGGGTTTTTGGATGGCACAAGAAGTGGCAAATAAATTTATTGAAAATGTCTGTAATCATTTAGTGCGCAATATGAATATTACGAAAGTTGAGGAGCACTTTAAAGAGACAATTGCGATATACCGTAAATCGGCAGCAACACAAATTGATTTTTGGGATAGGCTGATGGTCAATATGTTGTATTTTACTGAAAATGAGCAAGTTTGGGAAAAAGAATTTTTGGGAATGCTCGACAAGGAAGAATGGTTAAAGGCTACTGTGTTAGAGGAAGAGCTTTTGATGCATCAAATGCGTATTCGTCAGCAGGTCGCGGAACAAATGGATGCCGTTAAAGAATTGTTCCATAAGCAATATGAGACAGAAGGTATGACAGAGGAAGATATTGTCTACGATTATGCTTATAGCTCTGCTGGACATTCAATGCGCGTAGATTTATTAACGGTGCTTGTCTCAACTCCTGAGCAATCAAAAGTGCTTTTTAACGCAGATCCACAAGAAACAATTCGTATTATTAATGGCTATATTGCTTATCACACTGATGGGATTATTAATAAAGTTAAACTTTAATCGGAGGGGTTTTCTACATCCGATTGAACGGCCCATTCATCCGAGATAAAACAGTATTTATATAGTTTGACTCATAACTAAAATTTTTGCATGTCATTTATTAAAATGATAATGAGGCAATCCTGTTCTTGTCTAACTACCTTATGCAGTATAATAAGGAGATAGTAAGGACATCAGAAAGGAATTTTTTCAATGAATACACCATTTACATTTAAACATACACAACCTACGAATATGGACCCGAATAAAAAATACCCGGCGATCTTTTTATTGCATGGAATGGGTAGCAATGAAGATGATTTACCACAATTAGTACAGGATTTTAAAGAACAATGCCATATTTTTAGTTTACGTGGACCTATTACGCAAAAGCCGGGCTATGCTTTTTTCACGATCCAAGAGGTCGGAAACCCAGACCGTGAAATTTTTGATAAAGTGTTAGTAGCATTACAACGATTTATATTAGAGGCAATTGAAGAATATCAAGTTGATCTACATAAAGTGTACGTGCTTGGATTCAGTCAAGGAGCTGTTTTGGCACAATCACTTGCTTTTGCAATGGGGAATTTAATTACGGGAATAGTAGCGTTAAGTGGCTACACGCCAAAATTCGTAACAGAGGAATATGCAATTCGACCAGTTAATCATTTACATGCATTTATTTCTCATGGTGAATATGATTATATTATCCCGTCGCAATGGGGCGCTGAAAGTAAAGAAATCTTTGAGCAATTTGGTGCTATTGTGACATTTAAACAGTATCCAGATGGTCACGGTGTTACACCAGAAAATTTACGTGATCTAACTGCATTTTTAGCACAGGAATTACAAGATAATATTCAATAAAAGTGAAACCGAGACATGTAGGATGTCTCGGTTTTATTCTTTAGTAGATCAATTAAGAGCTATTTCGATAAGCTGCGATCTTTGTCAGTCACGGCAGCTACTGCATCGTGAATCGTTGTTTCAAAATGATTGCTTTGTAATGAGGATACACCTTGAATCGTTGTGCCGCCTGGTGAACATACCTGGTCTACAAGTGCCCATGGGTGTTCCTGTGATTGTAAAATCATTTTTGCACTGCCGAGTACTGCATTTGCTGCAATATCAAGAGCCATGCTTTTTGGCATCCCTTCACGTACAGCAGCACGTGCTAAAGCGTCAATATACATATAAGTAAATGCTGGTGAAGCACCACCAATCGTTGTAAATATCGAAAATAGGTGTTCAGGGATCTCGATAATTGTTCCAACTGTTTCAAACAGTGAAATGACATGTTGAAGCTGTATATCTGATACTTGCTCACTTGTTGTATAGCAGCTTGTAGAGGCACCGATAAGCGCATTGATATTTGGCATTACACGAATAATAGGGGTAACTTCAGATAGATAACCTTGGAAGTATGTAATATTTTTACCAGCAGCAATGGATACAATGACATGGTTGTCTTGTAAATGCTTTTTCACCTCAGGTAAAACATCAGGTAACATTTGGGGTTTAACACCAAGGATAATGACGTCACAATTTGACATAATATCTTCAATAGAGCTTGCGGCTTGAATACCGAAAGAGGTTGCTAATTTTGTTGTTTTTGCTTTGGTACGATTATAGCCATAAATAAAAGTGGAATCAAAATCTCTGCTTTTGCACATTCCTTTAATAATAGCTGTAGTCATATTTCCAAGGCCGATAAATCCGTATTTCACGTGGTAGACACTCCTTCATAAAGTTAAAACATACACATTAGTATAGAGTAGATTGTTTTACTTGAATAGTAATATGCTAAGAATCAAGCTAATTAGGTTCAAATTCACGTCAGTCGGTGGTATCATAGAAGATGTTGTGAATGGGACGTGTATCTTTATTTTCATTCAGTAGAAGACCAATTGGTGAGATGAATGCGTTTGTACCTCCCATGCAGTGGGTCTCCAAACGAAAGTGGTAAATACACCAAAGCGTAATTGATTTTTATTCATCAGAAAAGAAAATCATGTACTTTATGTGAACATAGAGACAGACTCTATCTAAAAGAGGTAAAATTAAAATTTGATACGTTAAATGCAAATTTTGTCGCTTTCTATCGAGTAAAGCGTGTAGAAATTTTGAGAGAAAAGGAATTAAGATGAATGGAACAAAATCTAAAAACGGAGCATAAGCTACAATCTTCTAAGAAATCATCAGGGAAGTCCTCACGCACTACTATTTTAGCGCAGACAGTTAAAACAGGAATCATTAAATCAAATTTAATTCCTATGTGGGCTGGTTTAACGCTAGGTATTTACAAAAATAAAATGACATTTGTAGAGAATATACCTGAAATTATTTTTGCTACGATTGGTTCTGCACTTGTTATTGGTTCTGCTGGAGCATTTAATAATGTATACGACCGTGACATTGACGCTATTATGCCTCGTACGCAAAGTCGACCAACTGTAACAGGTGAAATGTCAGCGAAATCTACGTTGATTTTAGCTTTTGCCATGCTCATTATCGGGGTAGCTTTGCTAGGACTTGGTTCACCATTAGCTGCGGCATTCGGACTCTTAGGGGTGTTTTTATATGTAGTACCCTATACAATGTGGACAAAACGACGCACAATTTATAACACGGAAATTGGGAGTATCGGAGGGGCAATTCCACCTTTAATTGGTTGGGCTACTGTTTCTAATGATATTACACATCCTGCGATACTTGGTCTATTTTTCGTGATGGTCATTTGGCAGATGCCCCATTTTTATGCCATTGCTATTCGAAAGCATGCTGACTATGAAGCGGCTAAAGTTCCTATGCTGCCAGTTGTAAAAGGGATGCGCCGTACTTATTATCAAACGAACTTTTATTTAATATTATTGATTTTTTCAAGCTTCTTATTTGGCACTTTAAGTGTTGGTATTATGCTTGTTGCACTTTTACTAAGCATCGCATGGCTTGTTATGAGTATTTATGGCTATCGTAGTAATAAAGATCAAACGAAGTGGGCAACCAAAATGTTTGTTTTCTCACTTATCCATATGACAATTTTATTTTCAACGGTTATTGTTTACTCTGTAGTAGGCGTTATTTTTAAATTGTATTAAAGCTTCATTCAGCACGAAAAGCCAACAGGTTATTCTACACTTGTTGGCTTTTTCCTTTCCACTGAGATGATTTGACGACTTGGCCATTCTATAGCGTGTAACTGACCTCCAAAAACAGCCCCACCATCTATTCCAATGATATTATTTTCACCAAAAAAGACACTGTGCTCTGTTGGATTTTGGTGAAGTTTGTAGGTAGGTGTATGGCCAAAGATTATAGTTTTTTCTCCTTGATAACCAGCATGAAATTGTTCACGAATCCATAAAAATTGCATCGGATCTGTCTCTGTCATAGCTACTCCAGGAACAACCCCACCATGTACAAAAATGACATCCTCTAATTCGATATAAATATTAAAGGTTTCAATAAGCTGTAAATGTTCTTCGAGCTTTGGTAAGGTCTGGATAAAGCTAGGTAATGTATCGTTTTCAATGGCTTCCTTAAAATCGTCTAACTGATAACCGTAGCTTGCAAGAGTTGCATGACCACCGCAAAGTTTCACCCAATGATTCCAATATTTGGGGTGCCCGGAGCGACAGGCTTTTAACATAAGGGCTTCATGATTTCCTAGTAGAACACGTGCACCTTTTGTTTGCAATTCACCCACTAAATTTAAAACGCCACTAGATGAAGGCCCGCGATCAATATAATCGCCAAGTAAAAATAGCTGATCTTGCATAGTATCATACTTAGCTTTTAATAATAATTCTTCAAAAAGGTCCAATTCTCCATGTATATCACTAATTGCTAGTATTCGATCCATAAAGCGCATCCTCTCCAGTATTAGAGCAATTACTATTAAGTATCAAGAATAGTTCTGCATAATTCGACTGATCTAACATTACACCAAAAGATTGATTGTAAAGTTATCACTCCATACCACTAGTATCTATTTATACTTTATCATATGAAGAGGTGATTTCATTTTCATATTCATTTGTCTATAGTGTTCGCTAGAGCATACGAAGATTTATTTGCTACAGCAAATTCAACGAGGCTATGAAAAATATAATGACGCCATCGCAAATACATCTATTGGTGTGATGGTAATAGATGCTAAACTAATTTTTTTTGGCTAAAATTTTTTCTTAATTTTAAAAGTAGGAATGATATGAAAGTACATAGAGCGAAGTATGGGCGACGAGGAGGCTTAGACTACGCCGAGTCTTCGGTATCGGAATGGTGGAGGGGATTGTAGTACTACTCGCGCTTAACGTTGAAACATTGTGCTTTTACGTTAAACGCGAACAAAATTTAACTTCTTTCAGCAAATGGTTTTTGTAGCGAAAGCAAAGCGTCAGCTACATTCATCTCCCGCCTCTATAGATGGTGAGATGAATGTGGCATTACCGAAATGACCGACATCGTGTCGGCCCTCGTGCAGGCCTAAGCGCAAATCCGATTCCGGACGCAATTATGCCGAGGCATAATTGATTTATACTGTAATCTTTTCCCATTCTTGCTCGGCCAATGATTCATCAAATGTTGATAGTAGTCGATAGTTGTTTGTATCTAGAATTCGAAAATGCTGACTAATGGCGTTTTGTTGTAAGCGATAACCATTGTATTCGCTAAGGTTTTTCCACCATATGTATCCACCCATCGTTTTTTCTTTAGGTTGTAATGTTCCATTATTAGCGATTAAGTCGACAATCTCAAGTGGATCACCACCGAGCTCATGCTGTAAAATTGAGCTTTCTCGGCATAGTGCGCAAACCGCAACAGTTGTAGTCCAGGCAGTCTGAATACGACCTTTTTCAATTTGAACAAGTGTTTTTTTAGAAAGACCTAGTAAATTACTCATCTGATCCTGCGTTAAATCTTTTTCAGTACGGATTAATTTCAGTTTTTCTGAAATAAGTGTGATTAATTGTTCACGATTCATCCAAACACCCTTCCTTTCAGATAGTTAAGTACCATTATACATGAAAGTGGTAAACGGTGTTTTCAGTTTCGCTAGTAATTATGGTTAAATCGTGGGAATTTAGGGGATTTTCGAGGGTGTTTTTTGATGAATGGCGAGTATGTCGATGCATTTTGTAACGTAAAAAAACAGACTGTCCAACATTCTATTTTTGGACAGTCTGTTAAATGCTTAAATCTCGTATTTTTTCGTATCAGAAATAACGCGGAAATGGATACCTTTAATTTGATCGCTTATTTTATGACGTAGTGTATCAATATCTACTAGCTCACTATTATCATTGACACATTCTGCGATCTCTTGCATTAGCCTCGTAAATGCCTCTTTGAAAAGTGAACGCATATTATCAAAATCCAAGCTACGGAAGTTCCCGTCAATATCAAATGCCTCCACTGAGTTTAATTGCTTTGAAGCGCCGGCAAAGCGATCATCGTATACTGTATAGTTTTCGTCTGTCACAACGATAATATATAATACCTCACCTGTGATCGTTTTTAATTCAATGTTAGTTTTGTGTTTTTTGACGTCCGTAATGATATGAATACCGTCAGAATGATATAGCTTAAATAATTTCATTATGTGATGCCCCCCTGAAAATAGAATCATATTCATGTTTCTATTGTATACGTATATACCTAATAATGGAATAAGACGAAAGTATCTAGAAAAACTAGAATAGACCTATTGGGTGATGCTGGTAAAGTTAAAAGTGTGAAAAATGTACCGGTTGTCTTATGCTTCTGTTGTTACAGCAGGTATAATTTTGCGAAGGGGACGAACCTCGATAAAATGAATCTGATGGCCATGCTGCTCAAAGATACTAAATACATATGGAGCTAATTCGATATTTCTAGTTGCTTTAATGCCATTATTCAATGTTAAAAACCAACCGCCCAATGTTTCAACTTCTTCTGCTTCAAGTGTTACATTTAATAGATTTTCAACATCCTCTATGAGCATTTTTGCATTTAAAATATAGTGATTGTCACTTACTTTTCGGATTTCTGCAATTTCATCATCGTCAAATTCATCGCGAATTTCACCAACAATTTCTTCTAAAATATCTTCGACTGTAACAAGCCCTGATGTTCCGCCGTATTCATCCATTAATATGGCCAGATGAATTCGCTCTTTTTGCATACGCACAAGTAGTTCTTGAATTGGAATTGTTTCAATTACTCGGATTACAGGATTAATGAAATTTTCAAGAATTAAAGAGTCGTCTGTTAATTGCTCAAGCAAACCGTGTGTAAACAATTCTTTGGCATTCATAAAGCCTAAAATATTATCACGATCACCATCATAAACAGGATATCGAGTATATTTCTCATCCGCGATAAAATGAATGATCTTTGTAAAGGAATCATTTTTTTCAATTCCAACAATTTCTGTTCGAGGTACCATAATTTCACGAGCAATAAGTTGATCGAATTCAAAGACATTATTTACAAACTTTAGCTCTGTTTTATTGATTTCACCACTTTTAAAGCTTTCAGATAGCAGTAAGCGCAATTCTTCCTCTGTATGTGATAACTCATGCTCAGATGCAGGCTTCATGCCAAATGTGCCAACTAATACTCGAGCTGAGCCGTTCAAGAACCAGATAAATGGATACATCACCTTATAGAACAACATAATAGGTTTGGCAAAAAGAAGTGTAATCTTTTCAGCCTTTTGAATGGCAGCAGTTTTGGGTGCTAACTCACCGACAACAACGTGTAAAAATGTTGCAATAGCAAAAGCGCTACCAATTGTGAAAATCGTCATATATTTATCTGAAATGCCAATCATGTCGAAAAGGGGGTGTAGCATAAATTCAAAAGTTTTTTCACCGACCATCCCGATACCAAGTGCTGTTACAGTTATACCAAGCTGACAGGCAGAAAGATACTCGTCTAAATGATTGACAACATGCTTAGCAGAAATAGCTCTTTTATTGCCCTCTGCAATCAATTGGTCAAGTCTTGAGGAACGCACTTTTACAATGGCAAATTCTGTTGCCACGAAAAAGCCAGTTAAAGCTAATAAAATAGTGAAAATCGATAAGTTAAGTATGGTCTCCAAATAGTCGTTCTGTATGAACAGAACGTCACCTCCTAATTATGAATAAGTAAAAGTAAAGATTGCATAAGTGCAATGCTTTCGGGTGAAACATTTTTTTTTATCTTTTCAATATCTTTATTGTCTTGTTTGTTCATTTGTTCAAGTAAAGAAGATACATCATGCTCTAAATCTTGCATTTTTATACGTAATATTTGTACATCGATTTCTTCGTACGGTGTGATGTTAAGTTCATGTTGTATTTCTATGAGTGAAAGACCCTCATGTTTGCGTTGCTCAATATAATGAAGTCGTTCAATCATTGCAGGGGCGTAGTAGCGGTAATTTGATGCAGATCGGTCAGCTGCTAATAGGCCTATGTTTGTATAATAATCGATTGTTCTTTTTGTAATGCCAGTTTTTTCTGCAAGCTCGCCAATTTTTAATTTCTCTGTCCCAATGCAAACACCTCCGAACCATCACGTGATACTTTGATTATAACGTGATACTTTTATGAATTTCAAATAAGAGGGCACAATATTTCTAAATTGTAAGATTTCTTGAGGGGGGATTTATTTACTAAAAAACTGCCACCGAGCGAGATTGTTTTAGGTGAAGATGTTATAGTTATATTTTGACATAACAATATATATTGAAATTTGCTACCGATAATTTATATAATGTCAATCGTTACAATGTAAAATGGAGGTTATTATGAAGAAGGTATTCAAGCTTATCACTATATTGCTCGCGGCAGTACTTGTTTTTTTTCTTTGCCTACACTTACTTATCGTGTCGCAAGGCAAAGATACTGCGATAGAAGATGCAGATTACCTCATTATTTTAGGTACACGTTTATCGGGGGATCAGCCGTCTAGTCTGCTGTTCGAACGCATCACGACCGCAGCTGCATACTTAAAAGAAAATCCAAATACAATTGCAATCGCTTCTGGTGGCCAGGGGCAGGACGAAATTGTGTCTGAAGCTTCTGTAATTAAAGAATCATTAATACAATTAGGTATTGATGAACAACGAATCACCACCGAATCCAATTCTACTCGCACACTTGAAAACTTTCAGTATTCATTGGATTACATAGACAAAGATTCCACAGTTGTAGTTGTGACAAACCGATTCCATCTATATCGAGCCGAATCCATTGCTGAAGATTTAGGACTTAACGTTACCGGCTTACCAGCTGCAACACCACCTGAATTTCGTATTAAGTACTACACCAGAGAATATTTAGCTATCGTGAAGTATTATTTAGAAAAAATACATATCCTCTCCACAGAATAACAGTCTAGAAGGAGCTGCGATAAACGGGGTTCTTTAGTTAAAAATTCGATTCACGAAATATCAAAAAAGGCAGATATATTCTACACGTTTTGTAGATTAAATCTGCCTTTTTTTTGGCTCATCACCAAAAGGTGGAGACTGGGTGACTCCTTGGAGATTAGCGATAGAGGAACGAAGGCTAAGAGCATCACGTCCTGTGATAACGCCTTCGTGACCTACATCGTGTAGGCCCGAGACCCTGGAGCGAGCAAATAGAGGAACGAAGGCTAAGAGCATCACATCCTGTGATAACGCCTTCGTGACCAACATCGTGTTGGCCCAAGCGGCTCATCGGACATCCCCAGGAAGCTCTGCTCTGCGCGAAAGCGAAGCGTCAGCAACAAATGTTTTATCTGTGCGAAAACGAAGCGTCAGCAACAAATGTTTTATCTGTGCGAAAGCGAAGCGTCAGCAACAAATGTTTTAACTGTGCGAAAGCGAAGCGTCAGCGACAAATGTTTTAACTGTGCGAAAGCGAAGCGACAGCAACAAATGTTTTAACTGTGCGAAAGCGAAGCGTCAGCGGCAATGTTTTTCTGTGCGAAAGCGAAGCGACAGCAACAAATGTTTTAACTGTGCGAAAGCGAAGCGACAGCAACAAATGTTTTAACTGTGCGAAAGCGAAGCGTCAGCGACAAATGTTTTAACTGTGCGAAAGCGAAGCGACAGCAACAAATGTTTTAACTGTGCGAAAGCGAAGCGTCAGCGGCAATGTTTTTCTGTGCGAAAGCGAAGCGACAGCAACAAATGTTTTAACTGTGCGAAAGCGAAGCGTCAGCGACAAAGCGTCCAGTCGGAACGGAAATCAACCACACGTTATGGTGATGAGCCTTTTTTAAAAAATAGTAACAATTTTTTAGAAAACAGCCTTGTTTAATAGCTACGGAGTTTGTTTTTGTAAATATGTATCATATAAGTGATGAAGCGCATCTTCACCAGTCATTTCTAGAATTGTTTCATCATTAAAAACAAGTGTTACATTTGTAGAAGCACTATCAATCATATTGTCTGTTAAAGTGCATGTAACCCTTACTACACCGGTTTCCGCGAGTTGTTTTTTCATGGCATTATCCCACGTTTGCTCAGAAAATAGTGGTGCCTGCCATGTACCTTTCACATGAAGCTCATTTTTTTCAGCGTCATAATCCCAGCGTACGTCACGTAAAATAGTTTTAAATAGGTCATTAACTGTAAAGGATGTATCTTTATAGTTAATGTCAATTGCTCGTATAGCATGTACATCGCGACTAACTGCACTAGCTGCGGAGTTTGCTGCTGAATTTATGCCAGATGCTGCATCTTTAATTTCAGAAAGCCGATCTCCACAGCCAGCTAGCAACGCACAGAGGCATGTTATACTAGCTACCTTTGTCATCCATTTCACAAGTAGTCCCTCCAGTTTTGCAAGTTGTTACTACTATATTAACGAAAAGAAAAATACGAAGAAAGGGCATGAAGGAGGCAGATTGTGACGGTTTTGCAACGATGCGAACTCCACTCGAATGTCAAGAGAATCGGAAGTTTCTGTATCTGAAAATTCAGTAAAATTATAAAAAGGAGTGGTTTGTGATGAAGATTAATGATGAATTACTTGAGCGATTAGGGACTTATTTTGTGTACCATAGTGTATATGAAAACTATGGCATTACCTTTGAAAATTTTGTTGAGCGTTGGTTACGAGGAATACTTGAAGTATAAAGAGAAGGGAATAAGAAGAGTCGTGTTCAGCACTTGAACACGACTCTTTACTGCATTATTTGAAATAATTAGTAATAAATTGGTTGGCTTCTTGCCAGTTATAAACTCGTACGACATTGTTAGGAACAGCAAGACGGTTATACGGAGTGTCAAATAATACGACGGGTATTTTTAATTCCTCCGCAAGTATGACCGCATTATCATGCTTATCCTCAAAAAATGCCTCAACACCATGTTTTTTAGCTACGGAAACCTTATCATGGCTACCGATGAGCTCAATATGATCGTATGGAATTGACTGAGCTTTAAACCAATTTACCGTAACATCAGATACATTCTCACCACGAGCAGAGATGTAATAAAGCTCGTAGTTATCTTTCCATGCATGTAAAATATCTTTCGCATCTTTAGCCGCTTCAGATACCTCGTACATATAGGGTTCATTTTCTTTAAACCATGTATTAAATGCAACACGATCAACAGGGTGGGGAAATGCTGATAAAAAATCATATTCGCACACATCGTCAAGCGTAATATTTACATTATATTGTTTATTGATATGTGGAATGAGTGTACTAGGACATGTCACTGTCCCATCAATATCAATTCCAAAGCGGGGCTTATTCATGCTAGCACCTCCCTAGGCGTTCGCTTTTTCTGCTTCTTCAGCAGCGCGTTTTTCTGCCATTTCAGCTGCTAATTTATCGATTTCCTTTTTCAGCTCTTCAACCATTGTTTCTTCAGGCACTTTACGAACTGTTTTGCCTTTCATAAATAGTAAACCTTCACCACGTGCACCAGCAATACCGATGTCTGCTTCACGTGCTTCACCAGGTCCATTTACCGCACAGCCAAGAACAGCTACTTTTAATGGTACAGCAAGTGTAGAAATATATTCTTCTACTTCATTAGCAATGGAAATTAAATCAATTTCGATGCGACCACATGTTGGGCATGAAATAAGCGTTGCCATATTAGAAGCAAGACCGAATGATTTTAATAGCTCACGTGCTACTTTTATTTCTTCGACAGGGTCAGCAGATAGAGAAATACGTAAAGTATTACCAATACCTTTTGATAGGATTGCTCCAAGGCCAGCTGCTGATTTTACAGTACCAGCAAATAGTGTACCTGATTCAGTAATCCCTAAATGTAGAGGATAATTAAAGGCTTTAGCCGCTTTCTCATAGGCTTCTATCGCAAGATTTACGTCTGACGCCTTCATGGATACGATAATATCGTGGAAGTCCAAGTCTTCTAAAATTTTAATATGGTGAAGGGCAGATTCTACCATACCGTCCGCAGTAGGATAACCATATTTTTCTAGAATGTGACGTTCTAATGAACCAGCGTTTACCCCGATGCGGATTGGAATTCCTTTAGCCTTAGCTGCAGTCACAACGGCCTCTACTTTTTCCTTACGCCCGATATTACCTGGGTTAATACGAACTTTATCGATACCATTTTCAATTGCTTTTAATGCTAATTTATAGTCAAAGTGGATATCAGCTACTAATGGAATATTGATACGCTTTTTAATTTCTGCAATCGCATCTGCTGCACGTTCATCTGGTACTGCGACACGAACAATTTGACAGCCCGCTTCCTCAAGACGAAGAATTTCTGCTACTGTTGCTTCAACATCATGTGTTTTTGTTGTACACATACTTTGAATGAATAATTCATTACTACCACCAATTGTTAAGTTACCGACACGCACAGGACGTGTATTTGTACGGTGACAAATTTCACTCATTAACTTTCTCTCCTTTTCGGGCCATACTTTCGACCGTCACTGACATTTATTTTAGCAGTGTAAGAAAATAAGGACAAGGAAGAAACGCTAACTTTTCATTTTCCACATTTGTTTTCAAATTCAAATGACAGAGGAAGCTTAATATTTTCACCAGGGACAAGTGCCTGTAATTGTAAGTGTGGATTCAATTCATAAAATAATTGTAAGCGTTCAGGAAAGGTCATGGGTACTTTTGCGGGATGTAGTGCAAATAAGCTGTGGATAGTATCGCCTGGGATAGTCTGTACGGTGATATAGTTTGGTTCTCGCTGCTTTTCACAAATAGCGTTTTCTGTATCTTTCGGATAAAAGGCAGCGAGCTGCAATGACCCCTCTGTTAAATCTACTTTTATGACAAAAGCAAAAATAATGATGATGGCTGTTAACACTAATGCACGCAAAAAATCCCCTCCTTTTCTACACTATATTTAGAAGAGAGGGGAATCATGCACATTATTTTGCAATTGGTTGTTTTGGATATTTTATGAGGGCTACAATTAATAGAGTTACCGTTAAAAGTAAAGAAAAAACAGAGATAATTGTACTGTTAATTTGTAAATAATCTGATAACATACTTAAAAGAACAGCCCATGTCATGGCAAATGTTGTAGTACGCCAAATATGACGGTATTCACCGCGACGCTTCATGACTTTTAAAATAAATAGACCTGCCAAAGCATAGAGAGCAATTTGTGTAAAAATAAGCATCGTTGTAAAAACAAAAAGCATGATGAATGTCACGGGATACAATAACCATTTAATGTCTTCTATGTATTCAGTAATACCATTTACACTATTCATATCAAATGTATCAACAGAAATACCAGCCGTAAAACGACCAAAAGAGAAAACTGTAACAATAGTAATTAGAAGAAAGGTATATTGAATGACTTTTCCGATAGGTAATAATCGATAGGCAGCAAGTTTTTTTGGATGAATTAAGCTATCGATCAATAGTTGTGAGTGTTTCATAACATATCTCCTCCAATCGCTATTCTATCATGTTCAACTTTGACAAGATATGAAATAAGTAATAATAACTGAGAATACGATATTGAAATGTTAACATTGTGTAAAAAAGTTAAAGGTTTTCTTTACTTTTTGTACACTATCATTTAAAGATTAGGAATAGAGTAGTATAGACGTAGGAATTGGAGCGAATACAATTGACAATAGATTGGCAAAGCATACTGTTTCAATTTTTAGGCGGTTTAGGAGTCTTTTTATTTTCCATTAAGTTTATGGGGGATGGGCTCCAAAAATCGGCAGATGATCGACTGCGTGAGTTGTTAAATCGTTTTACAACAAATCCTTTAATGGGTGTATTAGTGGGCATATTTGTGACGATTTGTATACAGTCGAGCTCTGCAACGACAGTGATTACGGTTGGGTTAGTGAGTGCAGGCTTTTTAACATTGCGTCAAGCAATCGGCGTCATCATGGGTGCGAATATAGGCACGACAATAACCGCATTTATTATTGGTATTGATATTGGCATTTATTTTTATCCGTTACTAGCGCTTGGTGCTGGGTTGTTATTTTTCTTTAAGAAAGCCACATACCAGCATATTGGGCAAATAGTATTTGGCTTTGGTGGATTATTTTTAGGATTAGAGCTTATGAGTGCAAGCATGCAGTCGCTTCATCAACTAGCTGACTTTGAATCATTAACGCTGCATCTAAGTAATCAGCCCATTATAGGAATTTTTCTAGGGACAATATTTACATTGCTTGTACAAAGCTCCACAGCGACTGTCGGTGTGCTACAGGGCTTATATGCTGAGCATTTAATTGGCCTAGATAGTGCATTACCTATTTTGTTTGGCGAAAATATAGGAACAACTATTACAGCAGTTTTAGCTTCGCTCGGTGCTTCTATATATGCTAAACGTGCAGCGATGGCACATGTACTATTTAATGTGATAGGTACTATTATTTTCATGGTGTTCTTTACACCATTTATGCATTATGTTCAGTGGGTTAGTGAGCTATTCCATTTAGAAGCGAAAATGCAAATAGCGATAGCGCATGGCTCGTTTAACGTGATTAATATGATGATTCAGCTACCATTTATTGCAGGATTGACTGCACTTGTCACGAAGATAGTTCCTGGACATGACGGAAATATTGATGTAACAACGAAGCATTTAGATCCATCATTTATTGATTCCTCTCCAGCGATTGCACTTGGTCAAGCAAAGGAGGAAGTGTTACGCATGGGTGAGCATGCACTCCGTGGTCTAGAAGAAACATTTTTATATATGAAAACAGGTGAAGCTACACTCATACCTACAGTTTTACAGTTAGAAGTGGCGCTCAATCATTTGGACGAGGAAATCACGAATTATTTAGTAATGGTGTCTAAGCAGCCACTTTCTCGTGCAGACTCAGTAAGACATCATACACTTTTAACAAATGTTCGAGACATTGAACGTATAGGTGATCATTTTGAAAATATTTTAGAGCTTTTACAATATAAAGATCATCACGAGGTAAGTTTAAGTAAGTCAGCACGACAAGATTTAATAGGCATGTTTAGTTTAGCCATTGAAGCTGTTCGTAAGAGCATAGAGGCTCTAGATACAGCAAGTTTAAGCTTGGCACAGGAAGTAACAGAGCTCGAAAGTTTGATAGATGACATGGAAGATAAACTAAGACAAAAGCATATTGCACGCTTAAATACAAATGAATGTAATGGAGCGGCAGGTATCGTCTATACGGATATCGTTAGCAATTTAGAGCGTATAGGAGATCATGCAGTTAATATAGCGGACTCCATATTAGGAATTCGACATTAAGCGAATGAAACTTTTTACTTTGTGATTTCGTATTAAAGGCAATGCACGACAAAAGGAGAGAATTTTTATGGAAGTTGTTGGCTGGATTTTAGTGATTGCCTGCTTTATCGTTTCATTTGTTGGATTAGTATATCCGATAATTCCAGGTATGTTATTTATACTCGGTGGTTTTATCGTATATGGGTTATTTTTCTCATTTGCAGAGTTAAGCTGGTGGTTCTGGGCGATTGAAATTTTGTTTGTTGTTTTATTATTTGGTGCTGATACTGTGGCAAATGCCTTTGGTATAAAAAAATTCGGTGGCTCAAATGCTGGTATGTGGGGCAGTACTATTGGTTTGTTAATTGGACCATTCGTCATTCCAGTCGCAGGGATATTAGTTGGCCCATTTTTAGGAGCGGTGATTGCAGAGTTAATCGTAGAGCGCCGTACATTGAAAGAGGCCGTGAAAAGCGGTATTGGTTCTCTAGTTGGCTTTTTAACATCAACAATAGCGAAGGCTGTCATTCAAATCGTTATGATTGTTGTGTTCTTTATCGCGATATGATTTCCATCCCTATGAAAGTTTAGTCATATAAAAATGAGGGCAGGATAATCGTATTGGTTTTTCGGTCAAAAGGCTGAAATCTTCAATATGAAGTATTTTTCGTTGAATGGTTTGACCAATTTTGATAATCTAAGGATGTACTAATTATTTCTTTAATTTAGGGAGGAACTTAATAATGGCTTATGAATTACCACAATTAACTTACGCTTATGACGCATTAGAACCACATATCGATGCAAAAACAATGGAAATTCACCACTCAAAACACCACAATACTTATGTAACAAATTTAAACGCAGCAGTAGAAGGCACTGAATTTGCTGAAAAAGATATTAACGATCTTATTGCAAACCTTGATGCTCTTCCAGCTGACAAACAAACTGCTGTACGTAACAATGGTGGTGGACATGCTAACCATACATTATTCTGGGAAGTAATCGCTCCAGAAGGTTCAAATACTCCAGTTGGCGAAGTTGCAAAAGCAATCGATGCTAAATTCGGTTCTTTAGATGCTTTCAAAGAAGAATTTGCAAAAGCTGCTACAACTCGCTTCGGTTCAGGTTGGGCTTGGTTAATCGTTGATGGTGACTCAGTTGCTGTTACATCTACTCCAAACCAAGACTCACCAGTTATGGAAGGTAAAACGCCAATCCTAGGCTTAGACGTTTGGGAGCATGCTTACTACTTAAACTACCAAAACCGTCGTCCAGATTACATCGGTGCATTCTGGAACGTAGTAAACTGGGATGTAGTAGAAGCTAAATTCCAAGCTGCAAAATAATTTAAATTCTTCGGCAGATGTCACGGATTCGGCTTTGTGCAACCACAAAACCGTTATCCGGACGCAATTATGCCGAAAAAGGCTATGTCAGGTGATGAATCACCTTGGCATAGCCTTTTTTACTGTTTTCTTTTAGGTGTAGTAGAACAAGTGACGGATAGAAGTCAGAGCGACAGAAAGAAAGGTCAAAGTGACGGATAGAACCGGCAAAGCGACGGAAAGAAGAGCAGAAGTGACGGATAGTAGTCAGAGCGACGGAAAGGAAGGTCAAAGATACGGATAGAACCGGCAAAGTGACGGGAAAAAGAGCAGAAGTGACGGATAGAAATCAGATCGACGGAAAGAAAGGTCAAAGTGACGGAAAGAAGAGCCGATAGAAATCAGATAGTCGGAAAGAAGAGCAGAAGTGACGGATAGAATAGTCAAAGTCGTGGATAGAACCGTCAAAGTCGTGGATAGAACAGCCGAAATCGTGGATAGCCGCGACAGACCGACGGAAAGAAGAGCCAAGGTGACTGATAGAAATCAGATAGACGGAAAGAAGAGCCAAAGTGACGGATAGAATAGTCAAAGTCGTGGATAGAACAGCCGAAATCGTGGATAGCCGCGACAGACCGACGGAAAGAAAGGTCAAAGTGACGGATAGAACCGGCAGATCGACGGAAAGAAGAGCAGAAGTGACGGATAGAAGTCAGAGCGACGGATAGAAAGGTCAAAGCGACGGATAGAACCGGCAAAGCGACGGAAAGAAGAGCAGAAGTGACGGATAGTAGTCAGAGCGACGGAAAGAAGAGCCAAGGTGACGGATAGAACCGGCAAAGTGACGGAAAGAAGAGCCGAGGTGACGGATAGTAGTCAGAGCGACGGAAAGAAGAGCCAAGGTGACGGATAGAAATCAAATCGACGTAAAGAAGAGCCGAAGAGACGGAAAGAAGAGCCAAAGTGACGGATAGAAATCAGAGCGACGGAAAGAAAGGTCAAAATGACGGAAAGAAAGGTCAAAGCGACGGAAAGAAGAGCCGAGGTGACGGATAGAAATCAGAGCGACGGAAAGAAAGGTCAAAGTGACGGATAGAACC
>NZ_JBSSFD010000051.1:0-27358 GCF_054062295.1 Lysinibacillus sp. TE18511 | reverse complement strand
GAAGCGACAGCAACAATGTTTTATCTGTGCGAAAGCGAAGCGACAGCAACAATGTTTTATCTGTGCGAAAGCGAAGCGACAGCAACAAATGTTTTCTGTAGCGAAAGCAAAGCGACAGCTACAATGCGCTCAGTCGGAACGGAAATCAACTCTCGTTTTGCTGAAGAGCCATACTTACTTAATTTCATTGGCATAAAAACTCTAGAACAACTTTAAGAATCCATTTTGATCAATCATTTTCAAAATGGATTCTTTTGTTTAGGTCCGTTTATTTATTCTTCATCATAAGATTGAATTATTTTTTGCATAGTTTTCAATGTTTCATAAAAATCATTGTATTTTTCTAAGCCGATATCGTTGATAATTCTCTCTTGAATATCTTGCCAAATTGGAGCAGCCTCGTTTAATTTTTCAGCCCCTTTTTCAGTTAGTGTAATGACCTTTGTTCGAGCATCTTGCAGATCTCTATTTAAATCCACATAGCCATTTTGCTTTAACAAGTTAATATTGCGTGTAATGGTTGTTTGATCGAGCAGCAAAATTTCTCCTAGTCGACTTATGGAAACTGATTGTTGATGATCGATATTTGCTAGCATTGAGTATTGTGTAACTTTTAAGCCAGTGGGCTGTAGTAATTTGTCATACAATTGTGTCACGACTCGTGTTTTTTTACGAAGGTTTGCACATACACATATTTGTGTGTAATCTATATTCTTCATTGCTCCGTACTCCTTTTCGAGTGGGTTCAATATTATAGTAGCCTTATTGATTTATTTTGTTAAGGTGGAAAATGTTTCTTGACAGTAATAAAAGCGATTACTAAGATTATATATGTATATACATGTTTTTGGAAGGGGTTTACTCCAGTGATGTATGCATATACATGTATTGAGCTGTAATCTTTTTCATTAAAGAGTATTAAAAAAAATCAATTAAGAAATGAAGGTGTTCAGATGAAGCGTATTCATTATAGCTGGTTTATTTTAGTCGTAACCTTTTTCTCAATTATTGTTGCAGGGATTACAATGTCATCATCAGGGGTATTTATAGACTCCTTTGAAAAAGAATTTAATTGGGATCGATCTTTAATAGCTTTAGCTTTTGCAGTGAGTCTATTTTTATATGGTTTTTCAGGTCCATTTATGGCGGCATTACTAGAAGTAGTTGGTTTAAAGAAAATGATGCTTGGAGCGATGGCTACATTATTCATAGGTATGATGCTTACGCTTTTTATGACACAATCATGGCAATTAATCATTATATGGGGCTGTATTATTGGCTTAGGAGCGAGTCTCTTTTTAACGGTGTTAAGTCCTTATGTAGCCAATCATTGGTTTGTGAAAAGTAGAGGGTTGGCAGTGGGGATTTTAACGGCAAGTACTGCAACAGGGCAGTTAATTCTCCTTCCTATATTGGCAATTATTATTGAGCATTATTCTTGGCGATGGGCGATTGGATTAATTCTCATTTTAAGTATTGTTATGTTCATCACTATTTCTATATTTATTAAAAATAAACCACAGGATATTGGAATTCTCCCTTATGGAATGGACGAAAATCTAGAAATGCAACAAGAGAATCATAAGAAAAATCCGATTAGTATTGCGTTTAATGGTTTATTTGAAGCTATAAAGAAGAAAGAGTTTTGGTTATTAGCGGGAAGTTTTTTCATTTGTGGACTTTCAACTAGTGGGTTAATTGGTACTCATTTTGTTTCTTATTGTATTAGCTTTGGTATCCCTTTAGTGACCGCTGCATCCTTTCTTTCTTTTATGGGAGTGTTTAATCTCGTAGGCACTACTTTATCAGGGTGGCTGTCTGACCGTTTTGATAATCGATGGTTATTGTTTTGGTATTACCTTTTAAGAGGAACGTCTCTGATTTTACTCCCGTATGCATTAATGCAAGGGTCGCTCACTTTACTGACAATCTTTACAATTTTTTATGGATTAGATTGGATTGCAACAGTGCCTCCAACGATAAGTATTTCTAGACAAATTTTTGGAACAAATAAAAGTGGTATTATTTATGGGTGGATTTTCGCATCACATCAAGCAGGGGCAGCAGTTGCAGCTTATGGTGGAGGCCTTATCTATAAGGTTTTCAATACATATACTTGGGCCTTTTTCCTTGCAGGGATGTTCTGTGCATTGGCAAGTTTATTTGTTATCATCGTGAAAAAACAAACACCTCATCATGCCAATACTTGATAATAGGCTACTCGATTTTCCTTTGGGCACAATTCTAGCTTTCTCCGGTTCTCGAAATTTTATTAGCGATCGATATTTAGCAGCATCGAGCCGCCGTTCCTCCGATTTGTTTTGATTGTCGCTTCACTTTCGCACAAAAAACATTTGTTGCTGGAGTTTCATTTTATCAAGATAAATTAGAGTGACATGCCAGAAAATGCATACTAAGTGAAATGGTTGATTGGAGTGGAGGCTGGGCGACTCCTTGGGGAATAGCGAATAGAGGAACGAAGGCTAAAATCATCACGTCCTGTGATAACGCCTTCGTGACCAACATCGTGTTGCCCCGAGACCCTGCAGCGAAGCGAAGCGGCTCATCGGACGCCCACAGGAAAGCGCCCAGCCGGAACGGAAATCAACCCCACGTTATGCCGAAAAGCCATACTTTTTTAATAAGACATCAAATTTCATTGAAGTAATAGTTGAAGTTGAAGCCCATAACATATCGGCTTCAACTTTTTTGTATAAAAAATTTTTGACATCACCCAAACAAAAGTTTATAATATAAACAAATATAACAAAAGGTGATGCTATGAATGAAAGAGAACAGGCGGTCCTTGCATTAATTCGCCAGAATCCGTTTATGTCTCAGCAAGAGATGGCAGATAAGATGAATTTATCTCGTCCAGTCCTTGCTAATTTAGTGTCGAGCTTAACGAAGCAGGGGAAAATTGTCGGTCGTGCGTATATTTTACCTGAAGAAAATGAAATTGTTTGTATCGGTGGAGCCAATCTTGATCGAAAATTTCATGTAAAGGGGAACGTACAGTTCGGTACATCTAATCCTGCTAGCTCTTCATTTAGTGTAGGTGGTGTTGGTCGAAACATTGCTGAAAACTTAGGCAGATTAAATCATCAGGTTACATTACTGACTACTGCCGGCAAAGATGCGGATTGGCAAGTGATCCAAGAAGCTTCAGAGCCATTTATGAATTTACGTTATGTGGAGCAGCTCCCTGATGCTTCGACTGGTTCCTATACTGCGATTATGGATGAGCAGGGCGAACTAGCATTAGCGGTGGCAAACATGGAAGTATATGAACTACTGTTGCCAAGTTTGCTAAAAAAACATGAGGCCATGCTGATGAATGCAGGCTGCTTTATTATGGATTTAAACTGTCCAAAGGAAACAGTAGCTTACATTCAGCAGGTGTCGATTGCCCGCGAAATTCCGTTTGTCATCGTACCTGTGTCTTCGCCAAAAATGAATCGACTGCCAGATACGTTGCAAGGTGTAACGTGGTTTATTTGTAACACAGATGAAGCAGAGACAATTATCGGTCATGCAATTGAAGGCGCTGCACATTATGAAAAAGCTTTACAGCAACTTCTTAAATTAGGTGCTGAGCATGTAATTATTACAGCTGGTAGCAATGGGGTGTATGCAGCTTCTACTACAACGAAGCCAAGTCATTTCTCAGCTAAGGCTATAGAAAAAATTGAAGATGTAACAGGTGCAGGGGACGCCTTTGTCAGTGCTGTAATCCATAGCTGGCTTACTGGGCAATCCTTTGCAACATGTATTGATGCAGGCTTAACGAATGCCAAAAATACGCTTGCATCTCCATATACAGTAAGACCTGAGCTATCAGTTGATTTGTTAAAAAGTGAAATGGAGGAATAACAACATGAAAGAATTCATCGTATTATCAGAAGAAGTAAAAGCAGGACAAGCACAAGGTTTACCAATCGTAGCATTAGAATCAACAATTATTTCTCACGGAATGCCATATCCTCAAAATGTACAAACAGCACGTGAAGTGGAACAAATTATACGTGATAATGGTGCTGTACCAGCAACTATTGCATTAATCGACGGTAAAATTAAAATTGGTTTATCAGATGAAGAACTTGAAATGTTCGGTAATGCACAAGGTGTAGCTAAAACATCTCGTCGTGACCTAGGGTATTTATTAGCAACAAAAAAATTAGGTGCGACAACAGTAGCAGCAACAATGATTTGTGCGGAGCTAGCTGGCATTGAAATTTTCGTAACAGGCGGTATCGGTGGTGTACACCGTGGTGCTGAAACAACAATGGATATTTCGGCAGACTTAGAAGAATTAGCACAAACAAATGTAGCTGTAATTTGTGCAGGGGCGAAGTCTATTTTAGATATCGGCTTAACACTAGAATATCTTGAAACAAAAGGTGTACCAGTCGTTGGATTTGGAACAGATGAACTACCAGCGTTCTATACACGTCAAAGCGGTTTTGATGTAAACTTCAAGATTGATACACCAGAGGAAGTTGCAGAAATGCTACGTGCAAAATGGCAATTAGGCTTAAAAGGTGGAGCTGTGATTGCTAATCCAATTCCTGAGGCTGAAGCACTTGAGCACTCATTCATTACAGAAATCATTGAAAAAGCTCTAGTTGAAGCGGAAGAAAACGGTATTCAAGGTAAAAACGTGACACCATTCTTACTTGGAAAAGTGAAGGAATTAACAGAAGGTAAAAGCCTTGATGCCAATATTGCATTAGTTAAAAATAATGCAGTAGTTGGTGCAAAAATTGCTGTAGCGTATAATAAATTAGGCTAAACAATTATATGAGAAGAGAGACTCTTTGCGAAATATTAAATTCGCAAAGGGTCTTTTTATTCATTTCGTATTATGTTTTTTCCATTTTTCACATTGTTCACGAGATTAACTAAACAAAATGACACAGTTACTTTACAATAGCCCATAATATTTTATACAATTGAATTTATATCTAATCTGAAAAATTTGACGAACAAGGTGGACATGTTATGGCGAAAGAGCAAATTTTGACTCCTGAGGACGTTTTTGAGTTAGTCAAATCCTACATGAATGATGAAAATGTCGCATTCGTGAAAAAAGCATATGAATTAGCAAGGGATGCCCATATTGAGCAATTCCGAAGCTCAGGTGAACCGTATATTATTCACCCAGTGCAAGTAGCTGGTATTTTAGCTGAATTACAAATGGATCCAGAAACAGTTGCGGCTGGTTTTTTACATGATGTTGTCGAGGATACGGATTTTACGCGCGACGATTTGGTTCGTGAATTCGGCGAAGAGGTAGCAATGCTTGTAGACGGTGTAACAAAGCTTGGAAAAATTAAATATTTATCGAAAGAAGCGCAACAAGCAGAAAATCATCGGAAAATGTTTGTAGCTATGGCGCAGGATATTCGTGTCATTTTGATTAAACTGGCAGACCGTCTACATAACATGCGCACGTTAAAACATTTGCCTGCAGAAAAACAACGCCGTATTTCTAAAGAGACGCTTGAAATTTTTGCACCACTTGCGCATCGTTTAGGGATTTCGACTGTTAAATGGGAGCTTGAGGATACAGCACTTCGTTATTTAAATCCACAGCAATATTATCGCATTGTCAGTCTTATGAAGAAAAAACGTGATGAGCGTGAAGCATATCTAGACAATGTTATGACTGAGATGAAGTCACAGCTTACAGATGTTGAAATTGACGCCGATGTATATGGTCGTCCGAAACATATTTACAGTATATATCGTAAAATGGTGTTACAAAAAAAACAATTCAACGAAATTTATGACTTATTAGCCATTCGTGTACTTGTCGATAGTATTAAAGATTGCTATGCCGTACTTGGAATCGTTCATACTTTATGGAAGCCGATGCCTGGACGTTTTAAAGATTATATTGCGATGCCTAAACAAAACCTATATCAATCACTGCATACAACAGTCATTGGTCCTTATGGTGATCCATTAGAAGTACAAATTCGTACGAAGGATATGCATAAAATTGCCGAGTACGGGATTGCTGCACATTGGGCATATAAGGAAGGTAAAAAAATAGATAATGAAAAACAAAATGTCGACCAAAAATTGACGTGGTTCCGAGAAATTTTAGAATTCCAAAATGAGTCTTCTAATGCTGAGGAGTTTATGGAATCGTTAAAATTTGATTTATTCTCTGATATGGTCTATGTATTCACGCCTGAAGGAGATGTCATTGAATTACCAGCGGGCTCTGTACCTATCGACTTTGCATACCGTGTGCACTCAGAAGTTGGAAATCGTACAATTGGCGCGAAAATCAATGGTAAAATGGTACCGCTTGATACACCATTGAAAACGGGAGATATCATTGAGATTTTAACTTCTAAGCAATCGTTTGGTCCGAGTCGAGATTGGCTAAAAATAGCCCAATCCTCACAGGCGAAAAATAAAATAAAGCAGTTTTTCAAACGCCATCTTCGAGAGGAAAATATCATCAAAGGAAAAGAGATGATAGAGAAGGAAATCCGTGCACAAGGTTTTGACATAAAAGAAACAATGTCAGCGGAAAATCTAAAGCGCGTTTGTGAAAAATTTAACTATACAAATGAAGAAGATTTATATGCCGCTGTTGGTGTGAATGGTATTACAGCACAGCAAGTGGTTAATCGTCTAGCGGAAAAACGACGCAAAGAGCGTGAACAGGAAGAGGCGCTCGAGAAAATTGAGCAAAAAATGAAAAACCCTATTCCACAAAAACGTACGGAATCGGGTGTTATCGTAAAAGATATCGACAATATGCTTATTCGACTTTCACGTTGCTGTACGCCAGTTCCAGGAGATGATATTGTAGGTTTCATTACGAAAGGTAGAGGTGTTTCAGTGCACCGTGCAGACTGCCCTAATATTCAAGTTGATGATGAGCAGGAGCGCTTGATAGAAGTTGAATGGGAACGCGGACTTACGCCTGAGAGAAAAGAATACCCTGTTGATATTGAAGTTTCAGCCTTTGATAGACCAGGTATTTTAAATGAAATTATGCAAATTGTAAGCGAAACGAAAACGAATATTTTAGCAGTGAGTGGTCGTGTTGATCGAGATAAAATGGCAACGATTCATTTAACGATTTCGATTTCAAATATTTCGCATTTGCATAAAGTAGTGGAACGTATTAAACAAACACCTGATATATATTCAGTGCAACGTGTGATTAACTAATTGATTGCGCTGCTGAATATATATCGTGGGGTAGTAGTAACTTTGTAATGTACCGAAAACGAATCTTCTGGCGCATGCAATGACAGAATTGAGGTTTTAAAAAATGAAAGTAGTTTTACAACGTAGTAAAGCAGCCTCTGTTACTGTTGACGGGAAAGTAACAGGAGCTATTGATAGTGGCTATGTTCTTCTTGTTGGTATTACACATGAGGACACGGAAGAGGATGTTGAATATTTAGCAAGAAAAGTAGCTAATCTCCGCCTTTGGGAAGATGCCGATAAGAAAATGAATCATTCCATTTTAGAGCATGGAGGGGCTATTCTATCCGTCTCACAATTTACATTGTATGGAGATGCAAAAAAGGGGAATCGTCCAAGTTTTACAAGTGCAGCAAGACCAGAAATTGCGGAGCCGTTATGGGAGGCTTTTAATAATGCCTTACGTGAATTTGGTTTACGCGTGGAGACTGGTATATTTGGTGCGATGATGGATGTTGCACTAACAAATGATGGTCCGATTACAATACTTCTTGAGTCAAAATAGTGGTACATTTCCTATCATTCCTGCATACACTATTAAGTATGGTTAGTTTTTGTAGGAAGGAAGTGTCTTATATATGACGCAGGTGGGAAGCATATCGAATCCATATTTATACGAAACTCTTAACATGATGATTGGTCAGGCAATTGTAGTGCAAACGGAGAAAAATATTCAGCAAGGTAAATTAGTCTCTGTATTACCTGACCATATTGTTGTAGAGGTTAGCCGTGCACCTTTTTTCATTCGTACGGACGAAATTGAATGGGTTACATTGGCAACAAGTTAAAAATAAGCGGAATCAGCACCTCCTTATTCATGTCATGTGAATAGGAGGTGCTTTTTTGTTTCAGCGTGTAAAAAAAGAAATTTTGTTAGAGAATGTATTGAACTAGGGGAAATAAAAAAATTGCGAAGGGTTGAATACAAAAAATGTATAATAAACAAGGTGTGTTGATCAGAAAAAAATAGGTGTTGAGTGGTAAAAGGATTTTTTGGTTGCTACTTTGCAAATATATTCCCATTTTTAAATGATTGTAGCGTAGGGCTACTCGAGTGCTCCTGTCGCTTCGCTTTCGTCGCAGAGCAAAGCTTCCCGCAGGAAAGAGAGTAGCCTGTAGCGGAAATTAGAGCCTTTATATTAATCGAGATGGATAAAAATAGTTAATCAACACGCCTGATAATAAACTAAATTATTTGAACATTGAGCCTTTCATATGTAACATACATAGAAAGGCCTATTATGTAGTTAAAATATAAGCGAGGGGAAAAAATGCAAACAGTAGCTATTATCGGTTCTTTGTTTTTTTGGAATAATATTAAAGTGAATTTTATAGAGTTTCCACAAGTACAATTTATCCATTTTCCTTACACTGCGCCTAAGCAAAGTATTGATTTAATAGATGAGGCAGCATCGCAATCAGACATTCTTTTATTTGCTGGGTCGATTCCGTATTATTATTGTTTCGAGAAAATACAAGCACAGCAAATTCAAGCAGCGTATTTGCCTTTTGATGAATTAATGTTATCGCTGTCATTGCTGTCTATTACACACAATCAAAATATCGAACTATCTAAAGTTTCAATTGATTTACCAAAAGAAGATAGCTTTTATCAAGTTATGAAGGAGGCGGGAATTCAGTGTGCTCCCGTTCATTTAAAAGATTATTCATGGGTGTACGAACAACAGCGAAAAATAGATGACTTCCAAATAGATGAGTATATTAGCTTTCACAAGGATTTATATGAGGCAGGAGAAACAAGGCTAGCCCTTACTAGTTTACATGCTGTTTTTGTTGCTCTAAAACAATTAGGAATTCCTTCAAGCTACATGGTTGAAAGTAAACATACATTTGTTACAACGTTATCTAAAGCAATTGATGCTTATAAATATTCATTATTGTCCGCATCGCAAATAACTGTAGTATCCATTCGTAGTAGAGAAAATAATATTGTAAACAACCATTTATTTTTAGAAAATATAGAGGAGATTTGTAAAACTTTCAATGCAAGGGTTTCACAATCACAAAGCGAGCCATATATTATTTATGCTACACGTGGAGTGATGAATAAAACAAATATTGCCCATTTCAACTCCTTATTACAACAATTAGAAAAGCGATTTGAAACATTTTTTAATATTGGAATAGGAATTGGCTATTCGTTACAAGAGGCTGAGATGCATTCATCACAAGCTTTATTTTTCACGAATAAATATAATTTTCAAAAATCAACTTTATGCCTTATAGATGAAGAAAGTCGTTTACACGGTCCAATATTTGAAAACGACAAAAATATACCACTATTTAATAATGATAAGCAGATTTTAGAGATTGCCGAAGAAATAAAAATGAGTGCAAAAAATTTAAAACTCATCAAGCAGTTTATTGTAATGCACAATAACCGAGCTTTTTCTGCAGCTGAATTAGCTGATTATATGGACCTTTCCCGTAGATCTGCAGAACGAATCATTAATCGATTAATAGATCATCATTTTTTAATACTGTCAGGTGAGGAGCAACCTTACAATCAGGGGAGACCTAGAAAGGTATATAAGGCAACAACTCAATTTAATAGCTAAATTAATAGAAAATTAGCACTTTACAATAAATTTGAAGTGTTGTATATTTAATTTCAATTAGCGACATATAGCGACAATTTTAAAAAATGTATATTTTAAAAATTAATAATGAGAGAGGAGACGAACTTATAATTTATTAGGTATGGAGGTAATGGGGGGAATTACATTTTTTTGGCTCATCACCAAAAGTTGTTGGTGACATTTGTTAAGACGTATGCCTTGTATATAAGTTGATTGGAGTGGAGACTGGGCGACTCTTTGGGGATCAGCGATAGAGGAACGAAGGCTAAGAGCATCACATCCTGTGATAACGCCTTCGTGACCAACATCGTGTTGGCCCGAGACCCTGGAGCGAGCAACGCGAGTGAAGCGGCTCATCGGACGCCCCCAGGAAGCTTTGCTCTGTGCGAAAGCGAAGCGTCAGCAAATGTTTTATCTGTGCGAAAGCGTAGCGACAGCAACAACAAAGCGCCCAGTCGGAACGGAAATCAACCACACGTTATGGTGATGAGCCATTTTTTTGAAAGAAAAAGCTAATGTCTGAATTCTGAGATGAAGTGGGTGTATAGATGGAAAAAGAACAAGTTGGAACTAAGAAGAGTTGGCTTAAAGTACCTCATACATATACAATAATTTTTGCTATTATTTTTCTCGCAGGTATTGCAAGCTATATCATTCCTGCTGGTGAGTTTGACCGTGTAGAGGATGAAGAAGGACGAATGCTAGTTGTAGATGGTAGTTATCATCATATTGAAAGTGATCCCGTGTCATTTTTTGAGATGTTTACAGCCATTCCTATGGGCCTTGAAAAAGGGGCTCAAATCATTTTCTACATTTTTTTAGTTAGTGGAGTGTTTGGTATTATTCGTGCCACTGGTGCAATTGAAGCAGGTGTTTATAAAGGGGTTAAAGCATTAGAGGGGCGAGAAAAATTATTAATACCACTGTCTATGATTCTATTCTCTATTGGCGGATTTACGATGGGGATGGCAGAGGAAACAATCATTTTTGTACCGATTGGTGTAGCTATTGCACGTGCAATGGGATTTGATGCTGTAACGGGGACAGCAATGATCACGCTTGGTGCTGCGAGTGGATTTTTCGGAGGTATGTTAAACCCGTTTACAGTTGGGGTTGCCCAATCTTTAGCTGAGGTACCTTTATTTTCTGGTATTGCTTTCCGTGCAGTAGTGTATATTTTTGTACTAAGTTTTGCAATTTTCTATGTGTCACGCTATGCCTTTAAAGTGAAAAAGGACCCAAAAGCAAGCGTCATTTATGACATTGAACAAAAGGCAAAAACAAATCAACCGATTGCAGATATACCTTCTTTAACAGGTAAACATAAACTAGTTTTTCTTATTATGGCCTGCGGTATCGGGTTTAATATTTATGGTGTTTTCAACTGGGGTTGGTTTTTAACACAACTAACAGCATCCTTTTTAATTATGGGGTTAATTGCTGGTTTAATAGGCGGCTTAAAACCTGGCAACATGTTCGACTCATTTATTGAAGGGGCGAAAGCGGTTACATTTGGTGCATTAATTGTTGGTTTCGCGCGAGCTATTACAGTTGTACTTGAACAAGGAAAAATTATTGATACGATCGTTTATGCTGCATCAGAGACAATTGGTCATTTACCACATGCGATAAGTGCTATCGGAATGTTATTTATTCAAGCAATTTTAAATTTATTCATTTCATCTGGTAGTGGTCAAGCAGCTGCAACAATGCCAATTATGATTCCAATTACAGATTTACTAGGATTAGAGCGTCAAATTGCTGTATTAGCATTTCAATATGGTGATTCGTTAACGAACTCCATCATTCCTACTTCGTCTGCACTGATGGCGTATCTAGCAGTAGCAGGTATACCTTATGAGAAATGGATTAAATTTATTTGGAAGATGATTCTTGGCTGGTTAGTCATTGCATGTATTGCATTAATTGTTGCCGTGGCTATAGGAATTTCTTAATAGATTTTAAGTAAAAAGCTGCGAGGAAAGTACAATTCTACTTTCCTTCGCAGCTTTTTTAGTGAATTATTGGTTTTCATCAAAGTAATTTAATATCCCTTGATAGATGCCAAGAGTTGCTTGTTCTCGGAATTTTGCTGTTGTTACATTACGTTCCTCACTGGCGTTACTTAAATAGCCTAGCTCAATGAGGACAGCTTTTTGACGATTTTCTCGTAGAACTAAATAATTCCCTTGTTGAGTACCACGATCTTTTAAATCAATTTTACTTGTAAGTCCATCATGGATCGCCTCTGCAAGGTCTTTTTGGTTACTGTTCATATAATATGTGGTGAAGCCATTAATAGAGCTATCTTCCGTTGCATCGTAATGAAGACTGATAAAAGCATCTGCCTCATACTGATGTGCAATTGAAACGCGTTTACGGAGTGCTACATATTCATCCGATTCTCTTGTCATAACAACATTTGCACCAGCTGCACTAAGCTTTGAAGCGAGTAGAGAGGCTGTTTTCAGAGTGATATCTTTCTCATCAGTTCCTCGTTGACCAGTTGTGCCGTGATCATTACCACCGTGTCCAGCATCTACGACAATAGTGAGCCCATTTAATGTGCCTTCCTTGCGTGGTTTAGAATTTTCCTTTTTTGTAGAAGTAGCAGCTTTGTTCGACGAAGAAGTAGTAACGACCCAGTTCGCCACAAATGCAGTTTTGTCACCTACTTGTATTTCATAAAAGTCATCTTTAGCGCCTACAATAGGGTAAGTTTCACCAGCATCTACACGTTCAACAACATCAGCAGCTGTTGTAGCATCTGTCCGAAGGTTTGTCCCATTATAAATGATTGTGACAGACTCAAGCTCTGAGGAAGAAGCAGCTTGTGATGTCTTTTTTTCTACATTAGAAAAAGTACCATAAAAGCTATAAACCCAGCCTGTTGTTTTATCACTATATTGAATTTGAATCCAGTTATGTTCTTGAACTAGCACCTTAAAGGATTGTCCTTTTGAAACAGTACCTATTTTTTTTGCATTTAAATCTGGTTTTTTACGCACATTCAGTGTATCCACTAAAACTGTAAATGTTGTATCTTTGTTGACTTTTTTTGTAGATACTTCAACTTTAGGTTCATCTTCTTCAGCTTGTTTTTCAGGTAGGTCATTGATCGTAACATAGTCTGTAGATACCCAACCGACTAGCCCATTCCAATCTACTTTCGCCCATTCGCCATTTTTTTCAATAAGATTTGCTTGTTCACCTGTTGATAATTGTCCAAGAACTGCTGCAGAAATATCAGGCTCAGTACGGATATTGAGACGATCGACCTGTGAAATCACGGTTTGATCAATCGTTTGTTTAGCGTTTGTTGAAGCTGTTAGCCAGGATGCTACCCAACCTTCGTAATTACCTGCTTTTACTTGAATCCAATCGCCTTCACGACCAATAGAAGTTAACGGATCACCCTCTTCTAAAGTGGTAATGATTGGATAAGACAATCCAGGTCCCTCACGTAAATGAAGAATCGTTCCAGTTACTTTTAAATCACTGGTGTCGGCTAGTGCACTTTGAACATTGTTCATACTTGGAATCGCAATTGTTAACACTAGTACAAAGATGATTATAATATGTAAAAGTTTTGTCCTCATCAGATTCCTCCTATTCCTTGTGCTATTTTACCATGCTTTTGTAATAGATTCGTGGGAAAAAGGTAATAGAAATTGTAATTTTATCGACTGTATTGTAAAAAACACAAAAACAGTTGACATTACCTTTCGTTGTGACTAACATAAAGGGTAATCAAAAAATGATTAACCGCTTATGACCAAGCAAGTAGCGTATACCTCTATTGGAGAAGAGAGGGAAAGACCTAGGCTGCAATCTTTCCTACAAAAATGTATAACGTGAACAACACTTGAGAGGCTTTTTTCTGAAAAGTAATCTTAGTAGGAAAAAACGGAATCGGCCGTTATCCGATTAGGAGGAGGACGCATGTATTTGATGCGTCAACTAGGGTGGAACCGCGGAAGCTTATACAGCTCTCGTCCCTTGCAATATGCAAGGTGGCGAGAGCTTTTTTATTGGACAAATTTGGGCAGATTCTTGCTCAAAATGAGGTGTGTCCGTTTAAGCTGAAAAGGAAAATCCAAAAGCTCATTCATAAGCAATCTATAAAGGAGGTATTTAGATGAGTTTTAAAGTGCCACGAGGAACACAAGATATTTTGCCTGGTCAATCAGAAAAATGGCAGAAGGTAGAAGCAATCATCCGAGATATTTGTCGTGTTTATCGCTACAACGAAATTCGTACACCGATTTTTGAGCAAACAGATTTATTTGCGCGTGGTGTTGGTGAAACAACAGATGTTGTTCAAAAAGAAATGTATACATTTGAGGATCGTGGTGGCCGTTCGTTAACATTACGTCCGGAGAATACAGCTGGTGTAGTTCGTGCTTATGTTGAGCACAAAATGTTCGGTGCACCTGATCAGCCTGTAAAGCTATCGTATTTAGGACCAATGTTCCGTTATGAACGTCAACAAGCTGGCCGCTACCGTCAATTTGTTCAATTTGGTGTAGAAGCGATTGGTTCAGCGGATCCAGCTATTGATGCTGAAGTAATTGCACTAGCAATGGATGTTTATGAATCAGCTGGTTTAAAGGATTTAAAATTAGTCATTAATTCACTAGGTGACAAAGAAACACGTGATACACACCGTACAGCACTACTACAACATTTTGAACCACATATTCATGAGTTTTGTTCAGATTGTCAAAATCGTTTGCAAAAAAATCCACTGCGCATTTTAGACTGTAAGGTAGATCGCGAACATCCATTAATGAAATCCGCACCTGCGTTAACTGATTTCCTAACAGAGGAGTCAGCGGCATATTTTGCTCAAGTTAAAACGTATTTAGATACATTAGGAATTACGTATGAGGTCGATCCAAATCTTGTGAGAGGTCTTGATTATTACAATCATACGACTTTTGAAATTATGTCAACGGCTTCTGGCTTCGGAGCAATTACAACGCTTTGTGGTGGCGGTCGTTATAATGGTCTTGTTCAAGAAATCGGCGGTCCAGATGTACCAGGAATCGGTTTTGCATTAAGTATTGAGCGTTTGTTACTTGCACTTGAAGCTGAGGGTGTTGAATTAGACACTGCATCAGGACTTGATGTTTATATGATTGCTATGGGCGATGAAGCGAAGCTAAAGACAGTAGAATTAACAAGTACCTTCCGTGCAAAGGGCATTTCTGCAGAGATGGATTATTTAGATCGCAAAATGAAAGCTCAAATGAAATCTGCAGACCGTTTAGGTGCAAAATATACGATTGTTTTAGGTGAAACAGAGCTTGAAGAGCAAGCGGCTACTGTTAAACATATGGAAACAGGCGAACAACAAAAAGTCGCATTCTCAGAATTAGTAAACTACCTGTTAAAATAATAAACGAACACAAGCATCAATCGTTTAGATCAATACAGGATTATCTGTCCAAATGATTCAATTATCTACGTCATTTTGGACAGATAATTCAGCTAACAATGAACTGCTAATTTTCCTTGGCATCAATTCACTACGCTTAGTAGGAACTGTATGCTACATAAGTAAAATAAATGGTCTAACACCAAAACGTTAGGGATGACATTTTGTAAAAACGTATGTCATGTGGATAAGTTATGGTGATTAGCCAAATAAATTTTGGAGGAATCAATAAATGGCAACAAGAACACATGCTAGTAACGAGCTTTCAGAAACGTTACAAGGCGAAAAAGTCGTATTAAAAGGTTGGGTACAACGTCGCCGTGACTTAGGTGGGTTAATTTTCATTGATTTACGTGACCGTACTGGAATCACACAGGTCGTTTTTAGTCCTGATGTAGCAGAAGCACATGCTTTAGCTGATAAAGTACGTAGTGAATACGTAATTGAAGTGGAAGGGACAGTTATCCTTCGCTCAGAAGATCAAATTAACCCAAATGTACCTAACGGCAAAATTGAGGTAGAAGCAACAAAATTAATCGTTATTAATACGGCAAAAACAACACCGTTCCAAATCGAAGATCGCACGGACGTATCCGAAGATTTACGTTTAAAATATCGTTATCTTGACCTACGTCGTCCTGCTATGTTTGACACATTCAAAATGCGTTCAGATGTTACTCGTACAATTCGCAACTTCTTACAGAACGAAGGCTTTTTAGAAGTAGAGACGCCAATTTTAACAAAATCAACTCCAGAAGGTGCTCGTGACTATTTAGTACCATCACGTGTTCATGAAGGTGAATTTTATGCATTACCACAATCACCTCAGCTATTTAAACAATTATTAATGGTGGCTGGTTTCGAGAAGTACTTCCAAATCGCACGTTGCTTCCGTGATGAAGACTTACGAGCTGACCGTCAGCCAGAGTTTACACAAGTTGATATTGAAACAAGCTTCTTAACACAAGAAGAAGTTTTAGAAATGAACGAACGCTTAATTCAAGCTGTTATGAAAGAAGTAAAAGGTATTGATATTCCTGCTCCATTCCAACGAATGAAATATCAAGAAGCGATGGATCGTTACGGTTCAGATAAACCAGACGTACGTTTCGGTTTAGAACTAGTTGCATTAAACGATATTTTTGATGGCTGCGATTTCAAAGTATTTGCTGATACAGTAGCACAAGGCAAGCAAGTAAAGAGTATTAACATTAAAGGTGCAGCCGATAAATACTCTCGTAAAGACATGGACGAACTAACAAAATTCGTTGGTATTTACGGAGCAAAAGGTCTTGCTTGGTTAAAAGTGACTGAAGAAGGCTTGAACGGTCCGATTGCAAAATTCTTTGACGACGCATTAGCTGCGGCATTAATCGAACGTATGAAAGCTGAAGTGGGCGATATTTTAGTATTCGTAGCTGATAAAGCGCCTGTTGTAGCAGCATCTCTAGGTGCACTTCGTACGAAATTAGGTCAAGATTTAGGCTTAATCGATGAATCAGAATTTGCATTCCTATGGATCACGGATTGGCCATTGTTTGAGTACTCTGAGGAAGATGGCCGTTATTATGCAGCACATCACCCATTCACACGTCCTTTTGATGAAGATATTCAGTTAATGGATACTGATCCTGCAGCAGTCCGTGCACAAGCTTACGATATCGTATTAAACGGCTATGAGCTTGGTGGAGGTTCATTACGTATTTATGAGCGCGATTTACAAGAAAAAATGTTTAAATTACTTGGCTTCTCAGAAGAAGAAGCTAAAGAACAATTTGGTTTCTTATTAGAAGCATTTGAATATGGTGTTCCGCCACATGGAGGTCTTGCATTTGGTCTTGACCGCTTCGTAATGCTACTTGCTGGCCGCACTAACTTACGTGACACAATTGCCTTTCCGAAAACAGCTAGTGCTAGCTGCTTAATGACAGAGGCACCGAGTGGAGTATCTCCTGATCAATTGAGTGAGTTAAGTCTAGCAATCAAACCATTCAGAAAATAATTAGCACTTCTAAATACCTGGATTCTCTAGCAAAAACTGTTGGGAATCTAGGTATTTTTTGCGTATTTGCAAAAAAAATAGATATTTTAAAAGAAAATAGTTTGAATTATCAGAAATGTCGTGTTATTATAACATTAATACGAATCCTGAAGTGTTCGTTTAACTGCTAGCTCTACTTAACAGTTTTGACCGAACACTATAGAATCGGGAGCCTTCATTTTGTAGTCGCAAACAAGCCCCATGCGGAGCGGGACGTTTAAAACTGCAAAGCAGGCACCCCCCTGCAAATTGCGGGTTCAAAACGAATGTTTCTTGGCATTACGGCACATTCGGGATTCGTCCATACATAAAGATTAAAAGGAGCGTTTAACCGCTCCTTTTTCGCGTTTAATTTTAATAGACATTAGCTAGGGGAAAGCGATAGATAGAAGAGCTGAAACGTTGGTTAGGACAATCAAAGTGATGGATAGAATGTCATGATGTTGAATAAAAATTTTGAAAATATGAAAAAATTACTTTTTATTTTTCGAAAAGCATCATATAATTGGTATAGACAACTATACCTAATTGATTGGAAGCTTGTTAACTTATGCAAAGCTCCTCAAAAATGAATAGGGGGTGATATTTTGAAGAATACGCTTTTAATTTCCAATGTTATGATCGTCAATCATGATAAAACGCCGTCTAAGGGTGACTTATTCATTGACAATGGTAGGATTATGAAAATAGGTTATGGTTTATCTGATAAGGCTGAGCATTATATAGATGGCAAAGATAAAAATTGGTTACTGCTACCTGGTTATATTGATATGCACATTCATGGCTCTGCTGGTCATGATACGATGGATGCTACGCAATTAGCTTTACATCAAATGGCACGCTCTTTAGTACAAGAAGGCGTTACAGGCTTCCTCGCTACTACCATGACGCAATCTATAGAAGCAATTGAAAGCGCTCTAACTAATGTTGCGCAATTTGAAAATAGTGATGATGAGGCAATCTTATTAGGTATACATGTAGAGGGGCCATATGTATCGAAAAAACGAGCAGGTGCTCAGCCAATAGAATACATTATTTTACCATCTATTGAGCAATTTGTATCCTGGCAGAAAATAAGTAAGCATCGCATTAAACAAGTAACAATTGCACCGGAGGTAGAGGGAGGCTTTGCGTTTATTGAAGCGTTAAAGGATTTAAATGTTATTGCTTCTATTGGCCATTCTGACGCAACAATTGAGGAGGTAGATAGCTCAGTAGCATTGGGAGTAAGACAGGCTACCCATCTATATAACCAAATGAGCCCTCTCCATCATCGCAATCCGGGTGTCGTCGGTGCAGTTTTTTTAGAGGATAAGGTGAAGGTCGAAATTATCGCAGATTTCGTGCATAACCATCCTCAAGCCGTAAATCTTGCGTATCGAATTAAAGGTGCAAAGGGCATTATTTTAATTACCGATGCGATGCGGGCAAAAGGATTACAATACGGTGATTATGATTTAGGTGGTCAAACCGTTCATGTTTCTAAGGATGGAGCTTATTTATCTAATGGAGCTTTAGCTGGTAGTGTGTTAACGATGGAACAGGCAGTAAAAAATATAAAGGCAATCACCAATTGCTCATTGCAGGAAATTGTCGCAATGTCCTCTACGAATGCTGCTGAGCAATTACAGCTTACAACTAAAGGTCGTATTGCAAATGGCTACGATGCAGATTTTGTATTACTTGATGAAAATTTGAATGTACAAAAAACGATTTGTCAGGGTAAAGTTGTATATGAGAAATGAAAGTAAAGAGGCGATAAGGATGGTGCAAGACTTGTTAGATAAAAATTCTCATATACCAATCTATATACAAATAGAAGAGATTATTAAACAACGTATTTTTTTAGAAGAATACAAAATCGGTGAAAATATACCTTCTGAGCGAGAGCTTTCTATACAGTTTGATGTTAGTAGAATGACTGTTCGTCAATCAATCACAAATTTAGTCAATAGCGGATTACTGTATCGTGAAAAAGGGCGAGGCACATATGTAGCTAATCCAAAATTAGAGCAACCACTAAAAGGATTAACAAGTTTCACAGAGGATATGCGAGCTAGAGGGATGGAACCGAGCAGTAAAGTTCTACGCTTTGAGAAAATCGTACCACCTGTCGATGTTGCGGGAGATTTAATGTTAGAGCCGGGCGAAGAGGTATTTTTTGTTGTACGAATTCGTAATGCAGATGCCAAGCCAATGGCAATCGAAAGAACATATATACCAGTAAAAATATATCCTGAATTAGATGAAAAGAAGATAATCGGATCATTATATGCCTTAATCGAAGCAAAATCCCATCAAAAAATTGGAAATGCTATTCAGCAAATGGAGGCAGCAATTGTTTCAAAAGAAGATAGTAAATTTTTGCAAATTAATCATGCTGCACCAGTGTTAATTATTAAACGTACTAGTTACTTATCAGATGGAGTCCCGTTTGAGCTTGTACGAAGTACGTATCGAGCTGATCGATACAAATTCATTAGTGAAATTAAAAGGTGATCTTATGGATGCATATTTTTTAGAAATTCAAAAGCTAATGCAGGTCGTGAAGGAACAAGAATATGCCCAAATAAAAGAAGCCGCTCAAGTAATTGTCCAAAGGCTACATCGTGGAGGAATTGTTCAATTATTTGGTTGTGGCCATTCTCATCTTTTAGCACAGGACGCATTTTATCGTGCGGGAGGGCTTGTACCTGTACGTCCAATAATTATTGAACCTTTAACTTTACATGCAGGAGCAATGACATCATCTGAAAACGAGAAGGATTCGACTATAATCGAACGGTATAAAGATCAATTTGATTTTCGTGAAAATGATGTTTGCATTGTTATTTCGACATCTGGTAGAAATCAAGCCCCTATAGATGTAGCATTTTTAGCGAAAGAATCAGGGGTATTTGTTATGTCTTTACAATCTCTTGCTTATCGTGAACAGCCGACACGTCATCAAAGTGGACAGCGCTTAGAGGATGTAGTAGATATAGTTATCGATACGCATATACCAGTAGGAGATGGTTTGCTGCATCATAATGAAATACAGTATGCACCATCCTCTACAGTTGTCGGTTCATTTATTTTAAATGCATTAATCAGTGAAATCATTGAGAACATGGCTTTATCTGACGAAATATTACCAGTTTTTAAAAGTAATAATGTTGACTCTGATTTGTCTCATAACGAGGCTATGATTACCAATTATCAACATCGTATTAACTTTAAATAACATGCGGAGGGATATCGATGAAGAAAATGTTTAACATAACTGCGCCAGAGGGACTACATGCTAGACCGGCAGCGTTACTGGTAACGGCTGTAACACCATTTGAGTGTGACGTTCAGTTAACGTATAAAGAGAAATCGGTCAATTTAAAATCAATAATGGGGGTTATGGCACTAGGAATAGCACCTGGAAGTATTGTAGAAATTTCAGCAGAGGGACCTGATGCGGAGAAGCTTTTCCAAACAATAACAGAAGTAATTGTTTCTAAAGGGATTGGTGAAGAATGCTAGAAATACAAGGAATTGCAGTGTCTCAGGGCATTGCCTTTGCAAATGCGTATTGTTTAAAGGAGCCAGATCTATCTTATGAAGAGATAAAGGTCGCTGATGTAGATGCTGAACTAGAAAGATTCAAAGTAGCAGTTATGAAAACGAAAGCGGAACTTCAAGAAATCTATGAAATAGCTCAGAAGAAATTTGGTGCAGAAAAGGCGGCTATTTTTGCGGCACATCTATTAGTACTAGAAGATCCTGAAATGCTAGCAGCTATTGAAGCTAAAATTCAAACTGGGATGAATGCAGAATTTGCATTAGATGAAGCATCAAATATGTTTATTGCTATGTTTGAGGGGCTAGACAATGTCTATATGCAGGAGCGAGTTTCTGATATTCGAGATGTGTCTAAACGAGTATTAGCTAACTTATTGGGGGTTGAAATGGTGGATATGAATCGTTTAGCTTCTGATGTTATTATCGTCTCTAAAGATTTAACACCGTCCATGACTGCAATGCTAGATACAAAATATGTAAAGGGGTTTATAACGGATATTGGTGGCAAAACATCTCATTCTGCTATTCTCGCACGAACATTAGAGATTCCAGCAGTAGTAGGGACGAAAAATGCCACGCAAGATATTCAACATGGAACACCAATTATTTTAGATGGGACAAATGGCAAGATTATTGTCAACGCTACATTGGAAGTATCTGGTTTTTATAGGCGGCAGCAACGTATACACAATGAAGAGAATGAAGAACTTCTTCAGTATCGTTCATTACCAAGTATAAGTGCGGATGGATTTTCAGTTGAAATTGCAGGGAATATAGGAAACCCTGAAGATGCAGAAATGGTTATTAATGCTGGTGGAGATGGTATCGGCCTGTTTCGTACGGAGTTTTTATATATGGAACGCCGGGAGCTACCTACTGAGGAGGAGCAGTTTCAAGCATATAAAAGCGTACTTGAGAAAATGCAAGGCAAGCCAACGATTGTTCGGACATTAGATATTGGCGGTGATAAAAATCTACCGTATTTAAAGCTTGCTGATGAGATGAACCCTTTTCTTGGCTATCGAGCGATTCGAATCAGTTTAACGCAACAAGAAATGTTTCGTGTACAGCTTCGCGCATTGCTAAGAGCAAGCGCTTATGGCAATTTAAAAATTATGTTTCCGATGATTGCTACATTGGGTGAATTTAAAATGGCGAAGGCAATTTTGTTGGAGGAAAAGCAAAATTTAGAAATCGGTGGTTGTCCTGTATCTGAAACGTTAGAAGTAGGAATGATGATTGAAATTCCGTCGGCAGCTATCATTGCAGATTTATTTGCAAAGGAAGTAGATTTTTTCTCAATTGGTACAAATGATTTAATCCAATACACGTTGGCGGCAGATCGCATGAACGAAAATGTTTCTTATTTATATCAACCATACCATCCTGCTGTCTTAAGACTTATAAAAAATGTCATTGATGCGGCACATCATCAAGGAAAATGGGTAGGTATGTGTGGTGAAATGGCAGCAGATGAAATAGCGTTACCGATTTTACTAGGATTTGGATTAAATGAGTTTTCCATGAGTGCTTCTTCGATTCTAAAAACTCGTGCACACATCGCTAAGCTTTCGAAACAGCAGTTAATGACGCATAATGAACGCATTTTATTGCTATCCACATCTGCTGAGGTTGAGGAGTATGTCAAAAAGAATCTATTAAGCTAACCTTAAATTTTAGAATATTCAGTATAGAAAAAGGGTGATCTGTAATGGAAATAAAGATAGTTCCACCGAAAGATTATCTACAAGTACATCAATTAAGAGATTATTGTTTTCCTAATAAGTATACGGGTGCCCGGCGAGATGATTTTCATTATTGGGTTGAGCACAGCACGACATTAGGTGCTTACGATGAACATAAAGTAGTTGGTCAGCTATTAATATTGCCACTTAATATGACAGTCCATGGTAAAAAATATGATATGGGTGGAATTGGCTTTGTTGCAACTTATCCTGAGTATCGGCAGCAGGGTATTATCAAGAGGCTTATGATAGAGGCACTTAAGAAAATGCGAGGAAATGGGCAAAGCGTTTCTGTGTTAGCACCATTTTCTGTATCCTTCTATCGTTACTTTGGCTGGGAATTGTTCTTTGAGAAGCTATATTACACCATTCCGCAAATGATGTTTCCTTCTTTCGGAAAGCATTTGGATATAGTAAAACGAATGAGTTTTGAATGGCCAGATTTTGCTCTTTTTCAGGGGATTAAGGATTTTCATAATGCACAAGCGTTCATCAATAATGGAAGTATGCTACGTGATGATGCTTGGTGGAAAAGAATAGAGAGAAGAGCGCCTGATAGTCATTTTGCCGCATATTTTAAGTCTGATAAAATTGCAGGCTATATTCGTTATAGTATTCAGGATGGAACGTTTGAGATTCATGATTTTATAACAGAAGATTTACTAGCAGAACAAGCGATTTGGCGTTTTATAACGTCTCATGCGGCGAGTGTAAGTAGCATTAAGGGAGTTACTTCTAACGGCCATCAATTTGGCTTCTATTTTAAAGAACCACAGTTTAAAAAGGAAGTCGTTCAGGATGTGATGATCAGGGTAGTAGATGCATTACGGTTTATGCAGCATTATCCTTGGGGAAATATTCAAAAACCATTGTATATTCGAATTGAAGATGCACTCTGTAGTTGGAATGATCACGTATATCAAATAAATAAAAGTGGAGATGTCTCGATAATTGAGACAAATTCTATCCCGGAAATGCATTTGTTAGCATTACCGATTAATCTTTTTTCAGCGATGATGGTTGGCTACCTTTCTGTGAAGGATGCCGTCTTGTATGCAAATATAGAACTGGCTGAAGAGGTTATTAATCGTTGGCAATTGGCATTACCTTCGAATAAGCCAACCTTCTATGAATATTTTTAGACTTGTTAACAATTGTATGTCGATAGGTAGGTTTAGTAACTAAAATTTTTTTGAATTTTTTTCTGGACTATACCAGTTGGGTGAATCCTCTCAATAGTCTGTGGTAAAGATATAGCCCAATTTTGAAAACATTTTCTGAAGAGGGGAATAGTGTAAAATATGTATTGTGGTATATACCAACAGGTGCTATTCTCAAAATAAGAAAGCGGTTTCAAATTTAGGGGAATTACAAAATTAAAGTTTACTTGTAAGACGAATTTAATCATGAAAAGGAGTGTTTTGATGAAAAATATTATGCTTGTGTGTGTAGCTGGAATGAGTACTAGTTTATTAGTGTCTAAAATGCAAAAAGTGGCACAGGAACAAAACATTGAGGCAGATATTTATGCGATTGCTGAAAGTGAGGTTGACAAAGTATTAGCTACTAAAATGGCAGATGTGCTGCTATTGGGTCCTCAAGTCCGTTACTTAAAGGGGACATTCGAAACAAAATACAAGGAAATGAATTTCCAAATTGATGTTATTAATATGGCGGATTACGGCATGATGAATGGCGAAAATGTCTTAAAGCAGGCACTAAAGTTGATTGATTAAGGGGGCTATGGCAATGGAAGAAACAGTTTTAATGGAATCCATTATGGGATTGATTGTGCATAGTGGTAATACGAAAAGTGAGTGTATGGAGGCTATCCAGCTAGCGAAAAAGGGGCAGATTCAGCAAGCAAAGGAAAAAATACTATTAGCCAATGATGCATTGATTGAAGCACATCATTCTCAGACGGCGTTACTGTCACAAGAGGCAAGGGGAGAGAAAGTAGAAGTGTCAATGCTGTTAATTCACGCGCAGGATCATTTAATGAATGCCATTACCTTTCGCGATTTGGCAACGGAAATGATTGAATTGTATGAGCGAATCAATGGGGAGTAGCATCAAGCCTTGATGTCACATTAAAAAATAAAGGGAGTGTGTGAAATGTTCCGTTTTTTAGAAGAAAAATTTGTG
The DNA here is from genome assembly GCF_054062295.1 of Lysinibacillus sp. TE18511. Taxonomy (NCBI): domain Bacteria; kingdom Bacillati; phylum Bacillota; class Bacilli; order Caryophanales; family Bacillaceae; genus Lysinibacillus; species Lysinibacillus sp. TE18511. The sequence goes on along the minus strand of NZ_JBSSFD010000051.1, from coordinate 2,602 downwards.
CCGGTTGCTGCTAGAGTAGGGAATCAGCGTCATTTAGTCGCCATTCGAGATGGTTTTATTACGATCATGCCATTAACAATTGTTGGATCTCTTGCGGTTCTTGTAAATAATTTACCTATCAAATTTTATCAAAATGCACTCGATGCCATCTGGAAACATGAAACTTGGACACAGTGGGGCGGGAATATTTGGGGAGCAACATTTGGAATCATCTCTCTGTTATTAGCCTTTTCCGTAGCCTATCATTTGACAAAAAGCTATGACAAGGATGCGTTATCTGGTGGTGTAATAGGTCTTGCGAGTTATATGACATTCGGCACGTTTGGAGAAGGTGGTTTAACAGGATTAACAACGGGTACTGGAGGAATATTTGTTGCGCTCATTGCAGCTTTGATTTCTGCCGAAATATTCTCACATTTATCTGGGAATCCTAAGCTTTTAATTAAAATGCCAGCAGGTGTGCCGGCTGCAGTTTCAAAGTCATTTGCTGCATTATTACCAGCTATTATTACGATTGGCTTACTAGCATTAGTACGTACTATCATTTCTGCCGGATTTAATATTCCAGATATTATTGGAACGTTTTATTCATCAATTCAAGAGCCGTTTATGGGATTAACAAATACATGGGTAGCAGGCCTTATTTTAGCGTTTATTCCAACATTCTTATGGTCTTTCGGTATTCATGGGGCAAATATTATTGAGCCATTTATGCAATCTATTAACTTACAAGCAATAGATGCTAACGTTGCAGCTATTTCAGCTGGAAAAACTGCGCCTTATATCATTAATAAACCATTCTTTGATGCTTTTATCAATATGGGTGGTTCAGGTACAACAATTGCCTTAATTATTGCTATATTCATCATTGCAAGAAAGAATAAACAGTATAATACAGTCGGTAAACTATCAGCAGCGCCAGGATTGTTTAATATTAATGAACCGTTGCTATTCGGTTTACCAATTGTCCTTAATCCGATTTTATTTATGCCATTTATCTTAACACCAATGGTGAATGTCACAATCGCCTTTTTTGCAACAAAATGGGGATTAGTACCTGCAGCAACGATTGCAGTTCCATGGACTATGCCGCCAATTCTTAATGGATTCTTAGTAACACAATCATGGCGAGGTGCTGTTCTCAGTATCGTCTTAATTGTAGTTGCGATATGTATCTATCTACCATTTTTATCAATGGCAAACCGCATGGCAAAGCAGAATGAACAGCAAGCTGCTGACTCAGAAACTCAAAATGAACAGCACATTGCACAATCAAAAGGCCAAAAAGTAGAGGTGTAATTGCGAACTAAACGGAGGTATTTGAATTGAGAAGATTAGGGATTTCACTATATCCTCAGCATAGTACATTAGAAGATATGAAGCGGTACGTTCAGCTCGCTCATGACAATGGTTTTGATCGTATATTCACATGTCTTATGTCGTTAAATAATGATCAGGAACGTCATAAGTTAATGCATATAAATGAATTTGCGCAGCAGCTTGGCTTTGAAATCTCTGCTGATATTGCACCAGCCGTCTTTGAAGATTTAGGCTTAACCTATAAAGATATTGGTTACTTTAAGGAGCATTATCATTTAGCTGCATTGCGCTTAGACATGGGTTTCTCTGGCCAGGAAGAATCGTTTATGTCTCTCGATGCAAGTAATTTAAAAATAGAATTAAATATTAGTAACGGTACGAAATATGTAGAAACTATATTATCCTATCAAGCGAATAAAGATAATATTATTGGCTGCCATAATTTTTATCCGAGACGTTTTACAGGTCTTTCACGCCAACATTTTTTACAAACATCTCAACAATTTAAAGCGAATCATATTCGAACAGCAGCTATGATTTCATCGCAGCATGCTCTGTTTGGACCTTGGGAAGAAACCGAGTATGGCTTGCCAACATTAGAAGAGCATCGTCATCTGCCAATTACAGTGCAAGCTAAGGATTTATGGCACACTGGTTTAATAGATGATTGTATTATTGGCAATATGTATGCTTCTGATGAAGAAATACGTGCATTAGGCCAATTAAATCGCCATAAGCTAGAGCTGAAGGTTGAACAGTCTGTTGAAACGTCTATTTTAGAAGAAGCGATACTTTTTAAAGAGCCCCATTTTAATCGTGGAGATGTTTCGGAGTATGTAATCCGTAGTACTCAATCTCGAGTTAAATATAAAAATGGTGATTTCCCTGCACATGATAGCCATCCACTAAAATTGGGGGATGTGACAATCGATAATAATTTAGATGTACGATATAAGGGTGAGCTCCAAATTGTTTTAAAGGAAATGCCGAATGCCGGATCAACAAATGTTGTGGCTAGAGTTGTAGAAGAAGAGCAATTTTTATTAGCACATATTCAGCCTTGGGCATCATTTGGCTTTACGAAATGATTACAGAAGAAGGGATTAAGCCATTAGTAGATAGTGCTTAATCCCTTGTTTTATGGTTCATCACAAAACGTGTGGTTGATTTCCGTTCCGGCTGGGCGCTTTGTAGCTGTCGCTTTGCTTTCGCTACATGAAAACATTTGTAGCTGTCGCTTTGCTTTCGCTACATGAAAACATTTGTAGCTGTCGCTTTGCTT
>NZ_JBSSFD010000050.1:0-32579 GCF_054062295.1 Lysinibacillus sp. TE18511 | reverse complement strand
GCAGGTGGGGGAAAACTGCCCGTAAAAGCCCGATTGGTGAAGGCTAAAAATCAGTGGGGATTGAAGAGAACCCCCACTGATTAAGTTTCACTTTATCCCGCATTAACGGGCAGTAATAAAGTGAAGCGTAAAGGTGAGGGAAAAACTGCCCGTAAAAGCCAGCCCGATTGGTAAGGCTAATAATTAGTGGGGAGGTTAAACGTTTTTATTGAGCATACGTAAGCCATTTAAAATAACTAAAATGGTACTTCCTTCGTGTCCAATTACACCTAGAGGTAAGTCAACGATTTGTAAAAAATTTGAGGCTATTAGTAATACAATAATCCCGATAGAGAAGATGATGTTTTGTTTAACGATCCGCTGCATTTTACGTGATAAACGTACTGCATAGGCAATTTTTGATAAGTCATTTTTCATTAAAACAACATCTGCAGTTTCTAGTGCAACGTCTGTACCTTCTCCCATAGCAATCCCAGTAGTTGCTGTTGCTAATGCAGGTGCATCATTAATGCCATCTCCGACCATCCCTACATATTTATGTTGAGAAAGTAGACGTTTCATCTCCGTCACCTTTGTTTCAGGGAGACATTCGGCAACGTATTCCGTCACGCCTGCTTCGGTGGCAATAACCTTCGCTGTTTTCTCGTTATCACCTGTTAGCATGACGACATTAATGCCTAGCTCTTTTAGTAAGGCTACTGCTTTTTTCGCTTCATTACGAACGGTATCCTTTAAAGCTGTTAATGCGACAATGCCGTTTTTGTCACGAATAAAAATAACTGTTTTGCCTTCTGCAGCAAGTTTTGTTGCTACGCCATCTGCAAAATTCTCAGCTTCCTCTGCGCCTACAAAATCAGGTTTCCCAACTTGATATTCTATATGATCTACATACCCTTTGATGCCCCAACCTGGGATATCTTCAATAGTGGCCTGTGGAAACTTTGTAAGACCTTCTGCCTTTGCATATGAAGTAATGGCCTGTGCAAGTGGATGATTCGATTGCGATTCAATCCCAACTAGGGTAGCCAGCGCCATTTCTCGTTCTATTCCTTCGCGAACAATAAAATCAGTCACAACTGGTTTCCCTTGTGTTAATGTACCTGTTTTATCGACAGCTAGAGCACGTAATACACTTAGATGCTCTAAATGTAAACCGCCTTTAAATAGCACGCCGTTTTTTGCACCGTTTGAAATTGCTGCTAAAGTAGCGGGCATAATGGCTGCTACAAGGGCACAAGGAGATGCGACAACTAAAAGTACCATTGCACGGTAGAATGTTGTTGTCCAGTCCCAACCAAGTAAAAAATGTGGTAGGAACATCATTAGAGCAACAGTAAGTAGCACAATTTTTACATACGTACCTTCGAACTTTTCTATGAACTGTTGAGAAGGTGATTTTTCACTTTGTGCATTTTGGACAAGTGTAATAATTTTTTGGAATAGTGTTTCGGAATTTGGTTTTGTCATTTCCATTGTAATGGCACCATTTAAGTTAACAGTACCTGCAAATACTTCATCGCCTTCCCGTTTTGCAACTGGCAATGGCTCACCACTAATGGCCGATTCGTCAATAGAAGATTGCCCTTTAAAAATTACTCCGTCTGCCGGTACTCGTTCACCGGGTTTTATGAGCAGGTGATCGCCAATTTGCAATGTAGAGACAGAAACTTTCATTGGTTCAAAGTCACCACGAACAAGCCAAGCCTCTTCAGGTTGTAAATTCATGAGTGCGGAAATTTCACGATGACTTTTATTCATTGCATATGTTTCGAGAGCGCCACTTACAGCAAAAATGAAAATAAGAATAGCACCCTCCGTCCAATAACCAATTGCTGCCGAACCGATTGCGGCTAAGACCATCAGTAGCTCGACATTGAGTTTCCTATCTTCAATGGTTTCTTCAATACCTTCTTTAGCTTTAGCAAATCCACCAACGCAAAATGCAACAATATATAAAAGAACAGAAGCTGTAGTTTGCTCGTTAGTATCTAAACGCCATGCAAGAAAAATGAACAAACCTGCTAAAAGGGCAGCAATTAATTCTGCATGTTCTTTCGTTTTATCAATTATATTATAATTTTCTCGATTAGTATGTTCCAACTTTATCCCTCCTGATAATGAAAATCAATATCAAAACCTTTATAAAATAATGTTTTTGAATGTTGATTAATTGAAAATAGCTTTCAGTTAATTCATTTCTTATTTAGAATTATTATAACAAAGGTATTTGGGAAAAGAAAGTAAAAAATTTGAAGAGGATTTTTTATGGAAGTGGATAAAAGCAGTCCTAGATTGAGATTGAGGTGATTATAAGGTTTTTGAAATAATTTTGAACATAAGAAAAGCACAGATTATTCATTAGGAATATTCTGTGCCTTTCGAATTTGTGCAGTGAATTACCCTACTTTAGGAATTACTGCATATTTAATTTTAAACTCTTTTTGTAGTTTAGCTGCCGCCACAACTAAAATAATCATTACTGCTATTCAAAGTAAAAGAAATTTTATCTTTATTAGAAAACTCTTTCTGCGTGTAGCGCAAGTTTTTCTAGTGATGATTTATCTACGTCTGCATGTAGAGAGTTACCGTGAGAGTCCATTGTTACAACAGCTGTGAACTTCTCAACGTTTAAGTGCCACATCGCTTCTGGAACACCGAATTCCATTAGATCAACGCCATCTACACCTTTAATGCAGTCTGCGTAGTATTGAGCAGCACCGCCGATTGCATTTAAGTAAACGCCGCCATGCTCTTCTAATGCAGCAAGTGTTTTTGGTCCCATACCACCTTTACCAATTACAGCACGGATACCAAATTTTTTCATGATGTCACCTTGATATGGCTCCTCACGAATAGAAGTAGTTGGACCAGCTGCTTTAACTGTCCAGTTGCCTTCTTCATCTTTTGCCATTACAGGGCCACAGTGATAAATAACTTGTCCATTAAGATCAACTGGAGCATCGTGACTCATTAAGTGATGGTGAATTGCGTCACGACCAGTATACATACGACCAGTAATAGATACAACGTCACCAACTTTTAGAGCACGAATTTGCTCCTCAGTAATTGGTGCAGTAAGTTCTACTGTATTTGTAGAAGTATCTTCTGTTGTTGCTGCAACTTCATCTTCTTTAAATGTAATTTTTTCGCCTTCTTGGTAGTGCCATTTAATAATTTCGCCAGTTTGAGGATCGATGTCCACAGCCATACGACGGTATGCCCAGCAGTTATAAGCAACTGATACGTAGAATGATGCAGGGATACGGTGCATCACACCAATTTTACAGCCAAGTAATGTTGCTTCACCACCGAAGCCCATTGTACCGATACCAAATGTGTTTGCAGTTTTCACTACATATTCTTCTAATTTAGCAAGATCAGCATTTGGATTTGTATCTTCCACATGACGGAATAACTGCTCTTTCGCTAAGTCGTAACCAGAAGAGCGGTCACCACCGATACCTACACCGATAAAGCCAGCTGAACAGCCTTGACCTTGAGCTTGGTATACTGAGTGAATGATACATTTACGGATACCATCTAAGTCACGACCAGCGCGGCCAAGACCTTCAAGTTCACATGGTAGGCTGTATTGAATGTTTTTGTTTTCACAGCCGCCACCTTTAAGGATTAACTTAATTGTGATGTAGTCTTTTTCCCATTGCTCGAATTTCATAACAGGTAGACCTTCACCAATGTTATTTCCGCTGTTTTCGCCAGTTAATGAATCAACAGCATTTGGACGTAATTTTGCATCAGCAGATGTATCGTTAATAGCTTTTTTAATAGCTTCTTTAATTTCTAATTGGTTTACACCAACAGGAGTATAAATTTTGAATGTTGGTAGACCCGTATCTTGACAGATTGGTGATACATTATCTTCTGCCATAATAATATTGTTTGAGATTGTGTCTAAGCTCATTGCAGCACGAGTACCAGCATTTTCAGCATCTTTAGCTTTCTTAATTGCACGACGTACGTCTTTAGGTAAATTTGTAGATGTTTCAGTAATTAAATTGTAAAGACTCTTCTCCAAAATTTGTAAATTCATTTGGTATTGCCCCCCATAGAAAATTTGATTATTTCCACGTTACATTATACTCTTTTCAACTAATGAAAAAAAGAGTACAACTCATTGTGGTCGGAATTAAAGGTCTATTCTCAAAAAGAGGTAATTTTAATGTGAAATTATGTTAATAAAGTTTTATCTATCGTTAAGCTATTATTAAGATAATTGAAGCAGGGGAATAAACAATATCTTAAGAAGAGTAATAGTAGGAAACGAAGGCATTTTCCGAGAAGGTGACCACTTTTAGGGCGGGGCTGATCGCTTTTGGAGCGAAGCTGATCAAATGTCCAGAGTGGTCATTTGATTTTAGCACTTAGTTGACTATTTCTACCGATGAACGAAGGTTTCCTTTTTTTATACAAAAGCGATAATTTCATCAAAATAAAGATTGTTAAAAAGGAACGTTTGTTCTATAATAGTGCTAAATCTACTTTAGGAGGTTATACCATGAAGCTACTTAATTTACCTGAAGCATTTGAACAATATAGGACAGTAATAGAGGAAACGATTCAGCCAACTGTATTTATTGAAACGAAAGAACGAAAAACATCTTTATTTGAAAGTAAGTTTGCAGGCGATCCGTATTTTCCGTTGTCAATGGAATATCCAAAAAGTCCTGAAGGGCAACCATTAAAATTACTGGCACAAATTAATTTTGCAGATGTACCTAAGCATTTACCGCATTTCCCTGAAGAGGGAATCTTACAGTTTTATATTGATGGCTACGATGATGTGCTTGGGATGGACTTTGATAATGGTCAAAATCAGGGAGGCTTCCGCGTCATCTTCCACGAGCATATTGTCGGTGATGAGTCGCAGTTAGTACAAGACTTCTCATTTGTTGAAGCGAAAGAAGAAGAATTTTACTTTCCAGTGGAAAAAGAAATGGCATTGTCTTTTGAAACAAGCTATGAACCATTATCAGCAAATGACTTTAGAAGTGAAAAACCCTATGCGAAGATTCTTGCCAATATAGAAGACAATGATAATTTAGTAGACTCATTTTATGAAACATTAAATAGTACAGGTCATAAAATCGGGGGATATCCATTCTTTACCCAGGAAGATCCGAGAGCTTATGGGGACTATACAGATTCAACAGTCTTGTTGCTTCAGATTGACAGTGTAGGCGATCATATTCTATGGGGGGATGTTGGGGTCGGCAACTTTTTCATTACAGAGGATGAGCTGAAACGTAAAGATTTTAGTAAAGTTCTTTATAATTGGGATTGCTATTAAATAACAGAAGATAAAAGCAAGTGGAAAAGCTCTCCACTTGCTTTTATCAGTTATTTTTCACGAGCGTTAAATTGCTCCATTTTGTCTTCTAAATCATCCATCATTTGAATTAAACGATCAATATCCTCTAATTCAGTTGTTTCAGGATCAATCGCATCTAAAACTTCTAAAAATATTTCAAGACGTTCTCTTAAGTAATTCACTTGCTGCTTTTTATCATTGATTGGATTTGACATACATACACCTCATTTCGTCCCCTCCATAGTAGCTGATTTGGGACTAAATTTCAATGCTTAGGTAAACACCTAGGACTATGCGATTATTTTAAAAAAAATAATAGACAGAATATTTACAATATTGATTCTGTGTGTTAAATTAATATTAAGAAAAAGTAAAGGAGCTGATTTTAAAAGTCCTAAAAACTCTAACTCGAAAAGGAGGGAGTTTAAACAAGTACTCGGCCAATGTAAAAGCCGAAATTCGTGTTTATACAATTAAATGGAGATAAGTGTTAGTTAGGCCTTAGCGTAAAATCACATGTGGTGAGCGCTAAGGCTTTTTGATATGCTGTTATTTGGAAAAAGACTTGATGTTGGAGGGAAAAATGACATACTTCTCAGATTACAGCAAAAAAAGATTTGCCATTTTAGTGTTAATTGTTTCTATATCAGGATTTTCACAAGGGATGCTTTTACCACTGATTTCAATTATTTTCGAACGTGATGGAGTATCCTCCGCGTTGAATGGATTGAATGCAACAGGTTTATACATAGGAACTTTATTAATCTCACCGTTTATCGAGCAACCATTAAGAAAATGGGGCTATAAACCGATTATTTTAATTGGTGGTGCACTTGTCTTCGCTTCACTATTAGCATTTCCTTTATGGAAGAGTGTAACTTTTTGGTTTATCCTTCGCTTACTTATTGGGGTAGGGGATCATGCATTACACTTTGCAACACAGACGTGGATTACAAGCACCTCAGATTATAAAAGCTTAGGGAAGGGGATGGCGATTTACGGCTTGTCCTTTAGCACGGGCTTTGCAGTTGGTCCATTAATGGTAAAACTAATACAAATTTCAGAGGCATTACCGTTTATTGTGTCCTCTATTATGTGCTTATTCGCGTGGTCTTTTGTATTCCTCTTACAAAATGAAAAGCCAGAGCGTTTAACGGGAGACTTACATGCAAGAGGCTGGCAGCGTTATAAAATGGCCATTGCATTTGGATGGATTGCATTTTTAGGTCCATTCGTTTATGGGTTTTTAGAATCTTCATTAAATGCGCTGTTCCCAGTTTATGCCTTACGTAAAGATTTCGATGTAAATATGATTCCTATTATTTTATCTGTCTTTACATTTGGTGGGATTTTAACACAAGTGCCACTTGGAGCCATAGGGGATAAAGTAGGACGACGTAATGTCTTGATGATCGGCTCGTTTGGAGGAGCTGTTATTTTTGGCATTGCCAGTTTTTTAGAGCATTCACAAATTGCAGTAGCCATCGCATTTTTCTTTGCAGGAACACTAGTCGGTTCAATGTTTTCATTAGGGATTACTTATATGGCTGATTTAACACCAAAGGAACTACTGCCTACCGGAAATCTCCTTTGCGGCATTGCACTAAGTATTGGTAGCTTAACAGGGCCATTTTTAGGTGGCATTTATTTAGAATATGTAAAAAATTATAGCCTTCTTTTACTGGTAGCAATGCTTTTGCTAGCTGTAGCCACTGTTTTACTAGTATTTGGACGAAATAAAAATAAGAGACCAGTGTCGATGTAAAGGTAACGGTAACAAATTATCTTTGAAGCAGAGTAGAAGGTCGAACGCTGGGGTATAGTGACAAACTGATTAGGTAGGGGAAGTTATCGCTCAGCTCGGAGGCTTTTGCGCAATATATAATTTTGGGCAAAATAAAAGAGCGGGGCTCATCTCCCGCTCATAAAACAAAAAAACGCCCAGCAAATCCGTGCTGTTATGGCGTTCTTTGCGTGACAAGGATGTTCCGTCCATGTCACATAGGTTTGGCACCTAGAATCATATTATACAGACAAGCTTTCATAAAATCAAATAAAATATAATTAGTAGATAGGTAATATTTGGACTTTGGATTTCTATCTCTATATAATAGAAGAACACTCGCTTAGATTACTAATTATTTTAAGGAGATTAAATTATGACTGACTATAAAAAAATATCGATCCACCGTGCATTAACAGAGTTAAAGATGCTAAATCACCGCATTGAAGCAGCAACGAATGAAGTGAGTGCAGTGTTAGCCAATCGTAAAAGTAATAGCAAAATTAATGGTGTAGAAATGCAAGAATATGAAAAGCAAATGCAAGCTTCATACGATAAAGTAGTTAGCTTAATTGACTACCGCAACCGAATTAAGGCACTAGTTGTAGAGTCCAATGCTAAAACAAAAGTAATTGTAGGAAAAGAAGAAATGACTGTAGCAGAAGCAATTGAACGCAAACAGTCCATTCAATATGAAAAGGAACTGTTAGAAGTCATGCAACAGCAATATCGTTCAGCGGTAAATACGGTTGCTAAAGAAAATGATGCGTTGCCAGCAAAGCTAGAAACGTATTTAGTGAATATATTAGGAAATAAAGAAAAACAATCTCCAGAAGAAGTAAAATTACATACGGAGACATTTATGAAAAGAAACGAGTACGAGTTAATTGATCCGATGAATGTTAAAAAGAAAATTGAAGCGTTAAATAATCGAATTGAAGAATTTGAATCAGAGGTCGACGCGGTATTATCGGAATCAAACGCAACGACATTTATTGAAGTGCAAGCGTAACTAAATATGCATGGCCTAGCGAAAACGGAAAACGAAAAGTCGCTCGCGCTTCAAGGCATGTGTGCGAGTTAAAACCTTAAACATGCCTTACAACAATTGATGCTTTAAACAAACTAAGTTGAAAGCTCAAAGGTAAAAGTTGAAAGACCAAAGTTTACGTTTCAAAGTTCTTTTAATTAAAGTTAAAAACTTAAAGTATAAAAATCTTTTAAATCCTGGGTTATTGGTTAAGGTGCTGATTTTTCTGGACCGTCCGTCATCCACCAGGCAGCTTGAGCTGTGCAGTACATATAAAAATAATATACAAAATAATGAGGGCGTTTCTTAAATCTAAGAGACGCCTTTTTTGCTTTTGTTAGAACTCATTGGTTTACATATGAAATAAACGGGGAAAAAAGGTGTTATTGAAAGGATGTTAAGGAGGATGGAATATGTACTGGTATAATTTCGTCTCAATGTTTTGGCTTCTAGTAGGGATAATTTTATTAATTAGCATTACTTTACATAATAAGCGATATAAAAAAGGTGAAAGAGGAGTAGCTGTAGCATTTTTGCTCTTTGCTAATATGTCTACCTTTGTTGCAATTGGTATTAGAAATAAAGTCTCTTTAATATTCTATTTACTATCATTTATTTTAGTATGTATCGCATTAAAATTGATTTTGAAAAACTATAAAATGGACAAATGTGGAACGTGAGAGTTATCTACTATACAAATTTCTGTATTAATGGCTCAACAATTGCAAAGGACGTCCCAAATAATATTTGAGACGCCCTTTTTTATCTTTATTTATTCTTCAACACAAGCTTTGCCACGCATTCCACCTGCGCCGTTTGTGCAAACATATCCACAGGCTGAATATACTCCACATCATAAAACTTCGATAATTCATTTACATCCTTCGCCAATGTTGAAGGATTACAAGACGTATAGACAAAGCGCTTCGGTTTTAGCTTCAACACCGTACGTATGAACTCTGGTGCTAGACCTGTGCGTGGTGGGTCTACTGTAATAACATCTGGTGTGAATCCTTCTTTGCGCCATTTTGCTAATACACTTTCTGCTGTGCCGACTGCGTATTTTGTATGCTTGAAGCCATGGTTTCGGGCGTTTTTACGTGCATCCTGAATGCTTTCTGGAATAACATCCATTCCACGAACTTCTTTCGCTTTGTCAGCTAGCCATAGACCGATTGTCCCAACACCGCAGTAAGCATCAACAACTGTTTCTTTGCCTGTTAATGCTGCTGCTTTTTTGATTTCATCATAGAGATGAACGGTTTGTGTTGGATTCAGTTGGAAAAAGGCACGAGCTGATAAATCAAAGGCTAATTCGCCAAGCTCCTCATGAATCGTATCTTTACCATCGAGAACAATCGTTTCATCGCCAAAGATTAACGATGTTTTCTCGCGGTTAATATTTTGTGCAATCGATACGATACTTGGGTCGATTTTCTTTATACGTGTAATGAGTTCCGCTAGATGTGGAATTTCCTTACGTGTTGTTACGAGCACGACTTGCGTTTCACCCGTACGAATTCCTGTACGTACAACAATCGTACGTACTAATCCATCAAGTGTACGACCATCGTAAATAGTAATATTTAGTTTTTGCAAAATTTTACGTGTTGCCACTGTAATTTTTGATGTAACTGGGTGTTGAACAAGGCAATCATTGATGTTCAGTAACTTGTTGCTACCTTCCGCAAATAGCCCTGCATAGACACGCTTACCTTCTTTACGTACTTGATATTGACTTTTGTTACGATAATTCCATGGATTTTCCATCCCTAGCGTTTTGCGCACGTCAACTGTGTTAGCTAAAGGCTTAGCATAGCGTTCTAATGCTTGAATAACGATATCACGCTTTTCGATTAGCTGTTTTTCATAGGTCATATGCTGAAGCTGACAGCCACCACATTCGTTGTAAACGGAGCAAGGTGCTTCCTGACGATATTTTGAAGCTTTGCGAATAGTTAATATTTCTGCTTCGGCAAAGTTTCGCTGTGTTTTAGTTACTTGTGCTGTAATTTCTTCACCAGGAATTGCGCCTTTTACGAATATAACGTTGCGTTTATAAAAGCCTACTCCTTCACCGTTAATACCAAGTCTTTTTATTGTTAGTGGGAATTTTTGTCCCACTTCCATTGTTGTTTGTTGCGTCAAGCATTCCACGTCCCTGTTCTTTTAATATCATCTCCCCATTATAACTAAGGAGTAGACGATTGCAAAGCGACAGGGAAATCTTCATGTTCTAAAACTAAATCGTCAAGGGATAAAAATGTATAGCCTTGTTTTTTCGCTTCAGCAATAAACATTGGAAGTGCTTCTGCATTATCTTGAGCAACTGTATGCATCAAAATAACAGCACCGGGGTGTAGCTGTTCCATCAGTGCATTATACGCATAATCTGCACCACGTCGTTCATCCCTTACCCAGTCCTTAAAGGCAACAGACCAAAAAATATGACGATAGCCTGCAGCATTTCCTACCTCTAATACTTTCGCGTTAAATGTACCTTCTGGTGGTCGAGCATATGTTGTACGTTCAATACCTGTTAATTCACGTAACTTATCGTCGAGTTTCTTCCATTCACTACGCATACCATCGGGGGTTAGCCTCGCCATATTTGGGTGACCGTATGAATGGTTACCAATAGTATGACCATCTTTAACCATGCGTTTCACTAAATCACTGGCGCTTTCTAAGTAATGACCAGTTAAAAAGAAGGTAGCTGGTACGTTTTCCTTCTTCAGAGTATCCAAAATACTTTCTGTAAAGCCATTCTCATAGCCGTTATCAAAGGTTAAATACGCAACTTTTTTATCAGGCTTACCTTTATAAATAGCATCATATTTCTCAAGTAGCTGATCAAGCTGAGCTCCAGCCTCGGCTTGTTCACCGTTTTTTGCTCGTTTAATGCCCCAGTTGTATTCATCAGAGCTAAAAGCAGAAAATGGATTAAAGCTAATTGCAGCGGCAATAATAAAAGTAGCGATCGTTGCTCCTACTATATGCTGTTTCCACATAAAAACGCATCCTTTCTTTTTCATTAGGATGCGTTATATTCAAAAAAATATCCGACTAGATCCTACAATAAATCTTTAAGAGCGTCGTTTAAATGTGAGAAATTAAATGTAAAATGATGTTTTTCTAAAACAGTTGGTAGCACGTGCTGACCTTCTAATACAAGCGTGCTTTGCTCACCTAACACTAAACGCATTGCTACGCTTGGTACAGGCATCCAATGGCGTTTTCCCATTACACTTGCAATTGTTATTCCGAAATCCTTCATGCGTGTTGCATGAGGTGCAGTAACATTAAAAGGGCCATGAATATCATTATTCGTAATTGCGAAATATATAGCTCGTGCTACGTCCTCGACATGAACCCATGAAAGCCATTGTTCACCTGAACCTATTGTGCCTCCGATATGCAATTTATATGGTAGTAACATTGAAGGAAGTGCACCACTAGTACGACCTAAAATAACACCAAAACGTGCAAGAGCAACTCGAACCCCTAATTTCTCAGCACGTTTTGCATGGCGTTCCCAATCATAAACTGTCGTGCCTAAAAAATCAGTTGCGTAGTCTGTGGAGTCTTCGGTATAGACAGTCGTTGTAGAAGTAGGATAGATCCCGACTGCACTTGCATTGACAAGCACTTTTGGTTTTGAGGTAAGATGCTCCATAATACGTACTATTTCAAGTGTCGCTTCCATACGACTTGTATAAATGGCTTTCTTCTGTTTTTTTGTCCAACGTCCATTATTTAAAGAAATTCCTGCTAAATTAACAAATGCATCGACATCATCTAACAACTGTTCAGGTCGTGTATTTTGTTGTAGCCATTGTACATATTGAATATCGTTTTCTCGACCTGATTTGTTCCGCGTTAAAATAATGATTTCATGTCCTTTTTCCTGCAATAGCTTTGTAAGAGCTCTCCCTACAAAACCAGTACCACCTGCAATAACAATCTTCATAAGAATCCCTCCTTTTTTTAAACTACTCTATATGAGCAAGTTTACCATCTATCTAATTACCAATGTTAATCTCTCTGAAGTAATACCCGTGCGTGATGTGAAAATATCCGCGGAAGGGAAGAGAATACCCGCGCGCAACGGGGGAATACCCGCGAACATGCGAATACTGTGGGGAAAAAGCAATACCCACGAAAAATGTTATAATGGTGATTAGTGAGGTGTTACCAATGCGTATTATTACGAAAATTGCACGTCAAAAAAACAATCCAGAGCGTTATAATATATATTTGAACGAAGAATATGCTTTTCCTGTAGATGAGGCAATTCTCCTTCAATTTGGATTAACAAAGGGGAAAGTGCTTGAGGAATTTGATATACAGGAAATTGCCTATGAGGATGAGATTCGAAAAGCTTTTAATAAAGGGCTAAATTTTTTATCTTATCAAATGCGGAGTGAGCATGAAGTAAAGAAAAAGCTTCTCACATTAGAATTTGGGGAGGCAGTTATTTTAGAGGCTATACAAAAGTTGAAATCATATGGCTTTTTAAATGATGAAACTTACTCCAAAGCATTACTCGATACGAAAAAGGCTACTATGAAAAAAGGTCCTAAGGCGATTAGACAAGATCTTATGAAAAAGGGGATTGATAAGAGCTTACAGGATGAGGTACTTGCTACATATAGTCATGAGGAACAGGTAAAACTTGCGACACAGCTGGCTGACAAGGTCGTTCGATCAGAAAAAAAGAAAACGCCAACGCAAGTAAAAGCTAAAATTCAAGATTTTTTAATGCGAAAAGGGTATTCTTTTACTGTTGTAGATGAGGTGCTGGGGCAAATAGAGCTTGAACAAGGTGAAGATGAATGGCAACAGTTACTTAATGTACAAGGCGAAAAAGTTTGGAAAAAGTACTCACCGAAGTATACTGGTTATGAACTGAAAATGAAAATAAAGCAGGTGCTCTATCAAAAGGGTTTTCCTATAGAGGTTATCGATCGTTTTATAGAAGAAAAGGAGAATGAGGAATGAACGAAAAAAATTATGCTGTAATGTCAGAGCATGAATTACGAGAAGAAATAGCCATGCTTAAGGAAAAATCACGAAAGGCGGAGCAGCTAGGAATCATTAATGAATTTGCAGTGTATGAGCGTAAGGCTTTAATGGTGGCTGCGTATTTAGTGGATTTAGATACAATAATTCCTGGAGAGATGTATCGTATAGACGGCTCTGAAAATGAATTTTTTCAAGTGGATTATTTAAAAGGACGCTTTGCTTGGGGACATCGTTTAGGGGGCGAAAAATATCAAGAAGCGCTACCTGTTTCAATTCTATCTCCAATAAAGGTGGGCAAATAAGTGGAAGAAAAAATCGAAAAGCTTACAGCGGAGTTACTTGCAAAAAATCCACAGATGTCCGTAGGTCGTGCACGAGTATGGATTGAACTTTTATGGAGTGATTTTGAATCAACATCTGCTAAAGCTGGCTATAACTATCGTGGGGCAGATTACACTGAAAATTTAGTACGTCAATTAATTACTAGCTATGGTGATAAGTTGCATGCATTTGCAGGACGCAATCCTAAATACTCACATTTACTTGATGCTAGCGATGATATGGTGCAATAACAAAACCCTGACCAATGCTGGTCAGGGTTTGCTGTTTAATTACTTGCGCCAATCTGTAATTTTTTCTGGAGTTTATCTTCTGTAAAAATCCAGCCTGTGTATGATGTGATAATTTCGTTGTCATCGTTTAAATGAGCGACAGCAACGAAAGGATAGCGATTTTCACTACGGTAACGCAGATCAATTAATCTCACTTCTGTTAAGCCATTTTCAAGCTCTGAAATTTCCCACCGATATAATGGCGAAAATGACGTGAATGCAGCGAGATTGTGATCTTTCATGGCTGTTTCAATAAGAGGCGTTTTTGGTAAAGGTTCTATTTCAAATTTATCGTAAATATTAACAGTTCGCCCGTATGCACGACCAACGTAATAATGCGTTTTTGATTTTGCAGCAATTCGCCAGTGGAAGAATCGCATTGTAGGAGCTACAATTACATACTCCTCATCCTGAAGAGTATTATGCACAGCGTTCTTAACAGCCTTTTGAACTGCAAATCGTAAAATATAGTAAACGATGATAATGACATACATGATGCTAAATGTCCAAATTGGATTTGCACCAAATACCCAAAGTAAAATGCCAAGACAATGTAGTGTAAAAATAATAGGATCAAATGTATTGATGACACCGAGTGCAACCCATTTGCTAGAAAATGGTCGGAATGCTTGTGTACCATACGCATTGAAGATATCAACAAAGACGTGAAGTACTACAGCTAAAAACGTCCAAAGCCATAAATGAAACACATTTGCATCTTGAAAAATAAATGATAAAACTGCTGTAATTAAGATGGGCCAAATCGCTACTGCTGGTAGTGAATGTGTAATTCCACGATGATGTCGAATATAAACAGCGTTGTTGCGTAGTTTTAATACTGTATCGACATCAGGCGCCTGTGAGCCAATAATCGTACCTGCAATTACTGCAGTAAATGTCATTGAATGATTTGCTATTACGGGATCGGCTAATGCAAGACCACCGAGGGCAATACCCATAACGAAATGTGTACCTGAATCCAAAAATATCCACTCCTAGTATGCATAAAATTAGCGTACAATTTGCATACATGTATATTTCAATAATTCGTAATACCTGATATTTACTTCATGAACATTTGTGCTGAATATGTTGTTTTAAGACGTCTCACACAAATGATCTTATCTTAATTGTATACCCTTTTTACCATAATTTAAATCGTAAATACACTGGAGGTTATTGTGAATTATCCATATGTAACAGAATTTCGACAATCTTTAGTCGAATGGTTTAATGTTGAGAAACGTGATTTACCTTGGAGGCATACTACGGACCCTTATCAAATATGGGTATCGGAAGTGATGCTACAGCAAACACGTGTCGACACAGTTATTCCTTATTACAATCGCTTTATGGAAAGTTTTCCAACATTAGAATTACTCGCCGAAGCACCACAAGAATATTTATTGAAGCATTGGGAAGGCCTAGGCTATTATTCCCGTGCACGTAACTTACAAGCGGGTGTTCGCGAGGTATTAGAGAACTACGGTGGGGTAGTACCCGATAATCGCCATGAAATTTCAAAATTAAAAGGTGTAGGTCCGTATACTGCTGGAGCTATTTTAAGTATTGCCTATAATAAACCCGAACATGCAGTTGATGGCAATGTTATGCGTGTTTTAAGTCGTGTGCTTACTATTCATGATGATATAGCACTTCCAAAGACTAAAAAGATTTTTGAAGCGGCAGTTGAAGAACTTATCGATCCTGAAAATGCATCGTCCTTCAATCAAGGTTTAATGGAGCTTGGGGCGCTTATTTGTACACCCACTTCCCCAAAGTGCTTATTATGTCCAGTTCGGGAATATTGTACTGCATTTAATGAAGGTGAGCCCCAAAAACTGCCTGTTAAATCTAAAAAAGTAAAGATGAAGCATATCACGTATGATGTTCTTGTATGTAAAGATGACAAAGGTCGAATTTTATTGGAGCAGCGTCCAGCAGAGGGTTTATTAGCTAATCTATGGCAGTTTCCGATGCTTGAACATGGTAAAGATTCAATAGATACTTTTATGAATGACTATGCTATAAAAGTTCAATCTCAACAAGATTTGCTAACATTTAAACATGTTTTTTCACATTTAACATGGCATCTAAATAGCTATTTTATGAAATGTAATTCAACAGTAAAGGGCGAATGGCTGACTCGCGAACAGATAGAGTTATTACCAATGCCTGTTCCGATGCTGAAAATTTGGCAAGAAATAAAGGATTAATCGACAAAATTATTTTTATAAAAATTTATGGGCATAAAAACATTTACCTCGGTACACAATAATTAGCGTGGAGGTGAATGATCATGAAAAAGAACAACAACCAAAATTTCCAGCCAAATAAAAACATGCAACGTCAAAGTCAAGAATTTGGTTATGAAACAGACGTTACTGAAGTGCAAAAGCAAAATGCTAAAGCAGAGCAAAAGAAAGCTCCAGCTTCAGGAAACTTCAAAAAAACTAACCAAGACCTTGGTGAATAACACTTTGTAATTGCATAGCTGCATTTACCTCTAAGGAGCTGTCTAAATCGAAAAGATTTAAAAAAGGCAGCTCCTTTTTAATTCTATTTAGAAAAGCGGGACTAGTGAGAAACAGAAACGCTCAGGCAGACGAAAGAACTGCTCAGGTAGCCAAGAGAAGTGCTCGTGTCAAGGAAAGAACTGCTCAGGTAGCCAAGAAACCTGCTCGGGTCAAAAGAAAAACCGCCAGCTCCGATATAAAAATCAGAAACAAAAAATTCCAATTGAGTGATCGTTTTGATTAAATTTGCTTCAAATTCACAAAATTTTGTACAAATTTAAAAGAGCGCAGGGAAATTTGTGGTTTTCTAACTACACCTTTCGCGTACACATTGCTATAATATACTAGAGACTGCTAGATTTAGGTAGCATAGACGAAAAGGTGGGCTTCAAAAATGGCAATACCGGTAGAAGGAGAAACGATACAAATACATAGTTATAAGCACAATGGCCGTATCCACCGTGTTTGGCAAGAAACAATGGTGTTAAAAGGAACGAAAAATATCATTATCGGTGCGAATGAACGGACACTTGTGACAGAATCCGATGGTCGTACGTGGCTAACGAGAGAGCCTTCTATTTGTTATTTCCATGCGGAGCACTGGTTTAACATCATCTGCATGCTACGTGAGGACGGTGTGTATTATTATTGTAATCTAAGCTCACCATTTGTTTTCGATAATAATGCCATTAAATATATTGACTATGATTTGGATATAAAAGTTTTTCCTGACATGTCTTTTTCACTCCTAGATGAGGATGAATATGAGTTGCATCGGAAGGAAATGTCTTATCCAGATGTCATTGATAAAATTTTAAAGCGCAATGTCGATAAATTAATTAGCTGGATTCAACAAAAAAGAGGACCCTTTGCACCAGATTTCATCGATGCCTGGACAAATCGATATAAGTTTCAGCTCGATATGCAAGCAGATGATTGTTAATAGCACCTATTAGTTTTACTAATGGGTGTTTTTTTATGGCGTGAATTGGCTATTCTAATTCCAAAATAGTTAGCGACAAAGTTATATTAACTGTACTTCAAACGAAATATTGCTATAATACGTTTGGGCATTCAGTTTTGGATGTCTGTTTCTTTTTGTGTGGCAAAGTGATAGGTTAAATGATAATCATGTAATGAGATACTCAATTTTTTGCCACATAAAGTGTGAGGCTTTTTGATAAGGATGTGATATGAATTGGATAGTATAAAGCGTTATATGAAGTTTGTAAAACCATATACATGGGAAATTATTTTAACAATATTAATCGGTATAGTGAAATTTGCAATTCCGTTATTTATCCCGTTACTCATAAAAATTGTGTTAGATGATATAATCGATGCAGACAATCTAACGGATGCTGAGAAAACGAAAGAGCTGTTTTACTGGTTAGGTGGTACGATCATTGTATTCTTTATTATTCGACCACCGATTGAATATTACCGTCAATATTTTGCTCAACATGTTAGTAACAAAGTGCTTTTTGATATTCGACAACAAATATATGCGCATTTACAGCGACTAAGTTTAAGGTACTATGCAAATACAAGAGCTGGCGATGTTATTTCAAGAGTTGTTAATGATGTGGAACAAACAAAAACCTTTGTCATGACAGGCTTAATGAATATTTGGCTCGACCTTGCGACAATCGTTATTGCTATCGGTATTATGTTTGCCATGGATGTTAAGCTGACGCTAGTAGCACTAGTTGCATTCCCGTTCTATGCATTTAGTGTGAAGTTCTTCTTTGGTAAACTTCGGTCTTTAACACGTAAACGTTCGCAAGCACTTGCAGGTGTACAAAGTTATTTACATGAACGTGTAGCTGGAATGAGTATTATTAAGAGCTTCACACTAGAAAAACATGAACAAAAATTATTTGATGAAGCAAACGGTGAATTTTTAGAGAAGGCACTGGACCATACAAAATGGAATGCTAAATCTTTTGCAGTAGTGAATACAATCACGGATGTAGCACCTCTCTTAGTAATTGCTTATGCAGGTTATCAGGTTATTAATGGGTCTCTTTCAATTGGAACGATGGTTGCCTTTATTGCTTATATAGAACGCCTGTATGGTCCACTCCGTCGTCTTGTAAGTTCATCAACGATGTTAACACAGTCCATTGCATCGATGGATCGAATGTTTGAATTGATAGACGAACCATATGAAGTAGTAAACAAGGCGAATGCATTAGAGCTACCTCGGGCAAATGGTGAGGTCCGCTTTGACAATGTGAACTTTCAATATGAAGCTGATGGCTCACAAATTTTAAACAATATTAATTTCACCATTAATGCTGGAGAGACAGTAGCGTTTGTTGGAATGAGCGGTGGAGGTAAATCAACCATTATTAGTTTGATTCCACGCTTTTACGATACAACGAGTGGGACAGTGCGTATTGATGGATATGATGTTCAAGATGTAACATTACATTCTTTACGCTCACAAATTGGCATAGTCCTACAGGATAATATTTTGTTTAGTGATTCAGTAAAAGAGAATATTTTAATGGGCAAGCCAGATGCGTCTGATGAAGAGGTCATTGCTGCTGCCAAGGCGGCAAATGCACATGATTTTATAATGAGCTTGCCAAATGGCTATGACACAAAGGTCGGTGAGCGTGGTGTGAAATTATCAGGTGGCCAAAAGCAACGAGTAGCGATCGCTCGTGTATTTTTAAAAAATCCACCTATCTTAATACTAGATGAAGCAACCTCTGCATTGGATTTAGAAAGTGAAGCGCTTATTCAAGAATCACTAGATGCACTTGCGCATGAGCGTACAACAATTATTATTGCTCATAGACTTTCTACAATTACACATGCTGATAAAATTCTTGTTATCGATCATGGACAATTAATTGAAAGTGGTACACACGAGCAATTAATGCAAAAAGAGGGAACATACTATAATTTATTCCAAGTGCAACATTTAGATTGATATACCCTAAATAGAAAAAATCTGACTCATCACCATAACGTGTGGTTGATTTCCGTTCCGACTGGGCGCTTTGTTGCTGACGCTTCGCTTTCGCACAGATAAAACATTTGCCGCTGTCGCTTCGCTTTCGCACAGATAAAACATTTGCCGCTGACGCTTCGCTTTCGCGCAGAGCAGAGCTTCCTGGGGGCGTCCGATGAGCCGCTTCGCTTCGCTGCAGGGTCTCGGGGCAACAAATGTTTTCTGTGCGAAAGCGTAGTGCAAACGCAGCGTCAGCAACAGGATGTTGGTCACGAAGGCGTTATCACAGGACGTGATGGTTTTAGCCTTCGTTCCTCTATCGCTGATCCCCAAGGAGTCGCCCAGTCTCCACTCCAATCAACTTATTCACATGACATACGTTTGTAACAAAATGTCATCCCAAAATTTAATGATTGACCAAAAAAAATTATTGGAAATTCAACCACACAGTAGCTTGGGGTTGATTTCCGTTCCGATTGGGCGCTTCGAGGAAATAAATAGCAAAGCGTCATGTCATCCTCATCTTTTGGTGATGAATAATCTATAAATAGCCTTCTATTTAACATAAATAGAAGGCTATTTTTTTGTCTTATTTATAAAATGTTATCGATTAATAAGATATTATTAATACGAAACTCGAACGATGTAGAAAATCTATGTTAATTGCAGAATAATTATGATTGAAAGAGCAATGTTTTTTGGTTAGAATTATCTGAAAATAGGGAATAGAGTGATAGTGAATGTAATTAAGTAAAAATATAGGTAGGATGGGGCGATTAATCATGAGGAAAAAGCTATTAGAGTTAAAAGGTTTAAAGACAACCTTTTTTACAGATGATGGACAAATTCCTGCCGTAGATGATATTGATTTTTCTGTACATGAAGGGGAAATTTTAGGGATTGTAGGGGAATCAGGAAGCGGTAAAAGTGTCACCTCTTTATCTATTATGGGATTAATACCATCACCACCAGGAAAAATAACGGGTGGAGACATACTACTAGATGGAAAAAATCTCGCGACATTATCTGATAAACAAATGCAGAAAATTCGTGGAAAAGATGTGGCGATGATTTTTCAGGAGCCTATGACATCCTTAAATCCTTTATTTACTATTGGGGATCAGCTAAAAGAGGCGATTTTAATTCATAATCCGAAGTGGTCGAAAAAGAAAGCCTTTGCAAGGGCAATAGAAATTATGAAGCTTGTAGGTTTACCGCGTGCTGAGGAATTATTAAAAGATTATCCTCATCAATTATCAGGTGGAATGCGACAGCGGGTTATGATTGCGATGGCACTTGTCTGTGATCCGAAGGTATTAATTGCTGATGAACCGACTACTGCATTAGATGTTACGATTCAAGCTCAAATCTTGCAGCTTATGAAAGATTTAAATAAACGTTTAAATACAGCTGTGTTATTAATAACACATGATTTAGGTGTTGTAGCAGAAACATGCGAGCGTGTAATTGTCATGTATGCTGGTCAGATTGTAGAGGAGGCGCCTATTCAAGAGATCTTCGCTAATCCTAAGCATCCTTATACACAAGGACTTATTAAATCTGTACCTGATATGCGTTATAAAAAGGACAATCTTTACTCTATACCGGGCAGTGTACCAAAACCAGGAAGTGTTCAGGTAGGCTGTCGTTTTGCAGCGCGTTGCGAATTTGTGATGGATCGTTGTGTACAAGAAACACCACCTTTATATGAAGCAGCAGAGCAGCATAAATCCAGATGTTTTTTACTAGGGAAACAGGAGGTGGAGCAACGTGTCGAAAGTGTTATTGAAGGTTGATGGCTTAAAAAAGTATTTTCCGATTCGGAAAGGCATCCTTAATACACAGGTTGGCGATGTAAAGGCAGTGGATGATGTTTCCTTTGAAGTTTTTGAAGGGGAAACCTTAGGCATTGTAGGGGAGTCGGGATGTGGAAAATCAACTACTGGTCGACTCTTAATGCGATTACTTGAGCCAACAGAGGGAAAAATTGAATTTGCAGGCAAAATGATTTCAGAATTATCCAACAATGATATGCGTAAAGCGCGTAGAGATATTCAAATGATTTTCCAAGATCCTTATGCCTCTCTTAACCCGAGACATAATATTGGGAAAATATTAGAGGAGCCTCTTATTGTTCATGGAATAGGCAATGCAAAGGAACGGAAACAAAAAGTTTTAGAGCTTCTCGAAATCGTAGGGTTAAATGAATACCATGTGAAACGGTACCCACATCAATTTAGTGGTGGTCAAAGACAGCGTATTGGTATTGCCCGTGCACTTATGACGAATCCTCGTATGGTTATTGCGGACGAGCCTGTGTCTGCACTCGATGTATCAATACAGGCTCAGGTATTGAATTTATTGCAAAACTTACAAAAGGACTTAAAGTTAACTTATATTTTTATCTCCCATGATTTAGGAGTTGTACGCCATATTAGTAATCGTGTAGGTGTGATGTATTTAGGGAAGTTAGTAGAGCTTACGGCTAGTGAGGATTTATATGCTGAGCCACTTCACCCTTATACACAGGCACTGCTATCCTCGGTACCTGTTCCAGATCCTACGTTTGAACGTGAACAGCTCATTATTTCTGGAGATATTCCAAGTGCTTCAAATCCGCCAGGTGGTTGCACTTTCCATACGAGATGCCCTTTTAAAAAGGAAGAATGTTCTCAAGAAGTCCCAAAAATGCAAGAAGTGAAGCCGGGTCATTATGTTGCTTGCCATCTTTATCCCGCAATCCAACATTCAATGATATAAAAAAACTTAGGGGGAAAATCAATGAAGAAAAAGAAGCTTTGGACTCTGGGTGTAATGCTTATCCTTGTTCTCTCGACAATCTTAGCTGCTTGTGGTGGCTCAGATACTAAGGATACGGGTAGTAAAGATACTTCAACTGGTGGCGATACAGCTAGCAGTGGTGAACCAAAAATATTAGTCTATGGTCGTGGTGGAGATTCTGTCGCACTAGATCCTGCTGTTGTTACAGACGGAGAGTCCTTTACAGTTACAGCTAATATTTATGAAACACTAGTTAATTTCGGTGATAGAGATGTATCGATTCAACCAGGTTTAGCGAAATCATGGGAGCCGTCAGAAGATGGTTTAACATACACATTCAAGTTACAAGAAGGTGTAAAGTTCCATGATGGCACTGATTTCAATGCAGAAGCAGTTGTTAAAAATATTGAGCGTTGGAAGTCAGATACTGACAAATACCCTTATTTTAGTTCTCAATTTGTAGTGGGTGATAAGCAAGTTATTGAATCGGTAACTGCTGAAGACGATTATACTGTTGTATTCAAGCTTAGCCAACCACAAGCACCTTTCCTGAAAAATTTAGCAATGTCTCCTTTTGCAATTGCTTCTCCAACAGCTTTTGAAGCAAATGAAGAAGGATTATCTACAAATCCAGTAGGTACAGGTCCATTTAAATTTGTGAGCTGGGTACGCAATGATGCGATTACTATTGAAAAAAATTCAGATTACTATATTGATAGTGTACCAAAATTAGATAAAGTTATTTATCGTTCAATTCCAGATAACTCTGCACGATTAAATGATTTAACGGCAGGCAATATTGATATTGCAGATGGTCTAAGCCCGTCTGATAAAGCTTCAATCGAATCCAATGAACAATTACAATTAATCGAACGTCCATCTATGAATGTTGGTTATCTTGGATTAACGGTAACTCGTCCACCATTTGATAACGTGAAAGTTCGTCAAGCAGTAAACTATGCAATTGATAAACAAGCATTAGTAGATGCATTCTTTGAAGGCTTAGCGGAGCCAGCGAAAAATCCGATGCCTCCAGTAATCGCGGGCTACAACGATGAGGTTGAAGGTTATGAGTATAATCCAGAAAAAGCAAAAGCATTATTAGCTGAGGCTGGTTATGATGGAAAAGAAATTGAGCTATGGGCTATGCCAGTTCCACGTCCATACATGCCTGACGGTAAAAAAGTAGCGGAAGCTATTCAAAAGAACTTAGAGGATGTTGGCATAAAATCTAAAATTGTTTCTTTCGAATGGGCTACGTATTTAGAAAAAGCGCAAAACGGTGAAGCGGATGCGTTCTTACTTGGTTGGACAGGCGATAACGGAGATGCGGATAACTTCCTTTACACATTATTAGACGCTGACAATATTGGCTCTAACAACTATACGTTCTATGACAACAAAGAACTACACAAACTATTAGTGGCTGCACAAACTGAAATTGATGAGGACAAGCGTAATGAATATTACAAGCAAGCTCAAGAGATTATCTCTAAGGATGCTCCATGGGTTCCACTTGCTCACTCTACTCCAATTTTAGCTGCGAACACTAAAGTTACAAACTATATTGCACATCCAACAGGTTCTGACCGTTTAGATGCAGTAGATATGCAGTAGATAGTAGAATTCTATTTTAATAAGGATTTAGAAGAATCTGCTTGCTTTTCTGCGGGTAAGCCGTAGAAATCTCGCGGATTCTTTTTATATCCTAAATTTTTTCCTGTATGAAAGACCAATCATCTAAACATTAAAACTGTTTGGTGAAGGCTGACCCTTTCTACAGTATGCTTAAAAACTTCAATGCTTTTCATGCAAAAGTATATTATGAAAATAACAGAGGGGTGAAGAAGATGCTTCACTATATGGGAAGACGTGTATTTCAATTAATCCCAGTTTTGCTTGGAATGACTTTTATCGTCTTTATGTTAATTCGTGCAATCCCTGGTAACCCAGCGCAAGTAATTTTAGGGCAACAGGCAACGAAAGAGGCGGTCGAAGCATTAAACGCAAGTTTAGGATTAGATCAGCCATGGTATACGCAATATGTTAGTTATTTAGGTGGCATTTTTCAGGGGGATTTAGGGATATCACTACGAACTAAGTTACCTGTTTCAGAGGAAATAATTCCATATTTAGCAGCAACAGCTGAGCTCGCACTATTTGCAATGATTATCGCAGTGGTAGTTGGAGTGAATGCTGGAATTATTTCGGCATGGTTTCAAAACTCGTGGTTTGATTATGTAGCAATGGTTGTTGCTTTAGTTGGGGTGTCCGTGCCCGTTTTCTGGCTTGGTTTGATGGAACAGTGGGCCTTTAGTAATCAGCTTGGCTGGTTTCCTACGTCTGGACGAGAGGATGTACGAGATCCGATAACTTCCATTACTCATTTTTATTTACTGGATACGCTTATACAAGGACGCTTTGATCAATTTATTGAGGTTTTAAAGAGATTAGTATTGCCGGGGATGGCACTTGCGACAATTCCGATGGCGATTATCGCGAGGATCACTAGGTCGTCGATGCTTGAAGTCATGCGCTCTGACTATGTACGTACTGCACGAGCGAAGGGACAAAAAATGTTTATTGTAGTGTATAAACATGCTTTGAAAAATGCAGTTATTCCAGTGTTAACAGTAATCGGTTTGCAAACAGGCTTATTGCTTGGTGGTGCGATTTTAACAGAGACAATTTTCAGCTGGCCTGGAATTGGTCGTTATATTTATGATGCGATTGGCTTCCGAGATTATCCTGTTATTCAATCAGGTATTTTAGTAATTGCTTTTATTTTTATCATGATTAACTTGATTGTGGATTTACTGTATACAGTGATCGATCCACGGATTAAATACAAGTAGAGGGGAGATGCGATAATGACTGGAGCGATAAATATAAAAACAGAGGCAGCACCAAGTCGTGAACGTGCGTCAGGTCCTTGGAGAGAAGGCTGGCGTAGCTTTAAAAAGAGCAAAATTTCCCTAGTAGGTGCAGGCATTGTACTATTTTTCATTTTAATTGCTATGTTTGGTCCGATGATTGCTCCTGAAGGTATTAATGAACAAAATTTAACGAAGCGTTTATTAGCGCCGTCAAGTGAGCATTGGTTTGGCACTGATGACTTTGGGCGGGATATTTTGTCTAGAATCATACATGGCACTCGTATTTCTTTATCAGTAGGCTTTTTTTCTGTTATTCTTTCTGTTATTGTAGGTAGTTTACTTGGCATTATTGCGGGTTATTATGGAAGATGGATTGATACGATTATCTCGCGTATTTTCGATATTTTGTTAGCGTTCCCTAGTATTTTACTAGCTATTGCAGTAGTAGCAGTGCTTGGGCCATCATTACAAAATGCATTGATTGCTATTGCTATTATTAATGTACCGAACTTTGGACGCTTAATTCGTTCGAAAGTATTGAG
This sequence comes from Lysinibacillus sp. TE18511, assembly GCF_054062295.1. Lineage (NCBI taxonomy): Bacteria > Bacillati > Bacillota > Bacilli > Caryophanales > Bacillaceae > Lysinibacillus > Lysinibacillus sp. TE18511. Next base: position 7,121 of record NZ_JBSSFD010000050.1, on the reverse strand, counting down.
TGTTAAAGAAGAGGAATATATCGTAGCAGCAAAGGCGATTGGAATGCGTGATTCACGAATCTTATTCTCGCATATTTTACCCAACTCAATGACGCCAATCATCGTACAAGGAACGCTAGCGATAGCGACAGCGATTATTGAAGCAGCAGCACTAGGATTCCTTGGATTAGGAGCTCAAGCACCATCACCAGAGTGGGGGAAAATGCTTGCGGATGCACGTATCTATTTATTAAAGGCACCGTGGACGATGATTTTCCCAGGCTTGGCTATTATGTTGACGGTTCTTGGATTTAATCTAATGGGGGATGGTCTGCGTGATGCACTTGATCCGAAAATGAAAAGTTAATAGAAAAGGGTGAAGAGATGGATATAATGCCACCCCTTCGCCCTTTTGTATGTTTTTTGATATTAAATAAATTCCTCTTCAAATTCCACATTGATTTCATGACCATGATGAGTTTGATAAGACACGATGAGCGTATCTAAATGCTCTAGGTTTTCTTCGTAATCTAAAATACGCGATAAAATATAAAGCAAGTGATAGCTCGAGAATTCTGTATCGCCTTCATCATGTGCATAAGTTATTTGTTTAATGAATATTTCCATTAACTCATTGCGCTGAACATAATCGATGTTTTTACTCCACTCTGAATGTTCGGGCTTTAATTTCCCAGTATATTTTAACAGTAGCTGCTCATGGTAAGTTAGCAGGAAATCAAGCCGCTCTTGAATCATTAGATGAAATTGTGTTGGTAGCTGTGCTAATTCGTTTTCATGATTATGAAGACGCTGAAGCAGCTCCAAGCTTTTCTTTGACGTTGTGATCATTTGGCGATAAACAACTAATTTACGTGCTTTTACATACTTTTTATTTTTTAAGTAATTACGCTCTTCCTTATAAAAATCATACAGTGTATCAACTCGTTGCATACGATTCTTAAATTTGCTTAATGCTTCTTTTGTAGACGTATGTTCAGATGCCTGACGTACAGCAAGTCTCGTCCAGCGAATTATATCATCCTGTAAAAAGTAAATTTTACGGAAAAGCTTTACTTCATATTTTGGTGGCAGGAAGAATAGGTTGACGACAAATGCTGCTAACACCCCAACTAAAATGGTAATAAAGCGAATAAAGCCAAATGTAAGGAAGTCATCTCCTTGAATCTCCATAATTGCTACAACTGTGACAAGTGCTAGAGACAACGATTTTTCAAGTTTAAATTTTAACATTAAGCCAATAGCAGTAATGACTGCAATGCCAACTGCTACTACATGGTGACCAAAAAGCAAGCCGAAAATGACCGCGATGGTAGCTCCGATAATATTGGCCTGTACTTGCTCAACGATCGTTTGATAGGAGCGATAAATAGATGGCTGAATCGCAAAGATAGCTGCAATCCCAGCAAAAACAGGTGAAGGTAACTCTAGCAACTCAGCAATAAATAGTGCGAACACAATGGCTACACCAGTTTTAAATACACGGGCACCTAATTTCATAGAAAATGGATGTCCTTTCTGTCTAAAATTTTAACTTCTTTATGCCGAGGCATAATTGATGCTTCTTTACATTATAGAAGGAAGTGTTCATAAAATACATAGATTTATATGTCATTTAAATGAAAAAGACGACTCTTAGGAGAGCCGCCTTTCATTTATAGTTGTAGTTAATCTAATACGCTGTTTTCGTCAACACTAAATTGCTCTATTCACGATGAGGCAAAAGTGCCCCTTTCAGCTTGAAAGCAACTGTTGAACAGACGTTTTTGCGCCTTTGTTACAATTGAGAAAATGCGTTATCTACTGCTTTAATTGTTTCAAGAATATCTGCTTCTGTATGCGCTATTGTTAGGAACCATGCCTCATATTTCGATGGAGCTAAATTAACGCCTTGTTCAAGCATTAATTTAAAGAAGCGACCAAAGATTTCGCCGTCTGAGTTTTCGGCCTGCTCATAGTTTTCTACGTTCACATCTGTAAAGTAAATTGTAAGAGCCCCTTTAAGACGATTAACAGTAATTGTTACATCATGTTTTTGCGCGGCAGCCAAGATGCCTTCCTCTAAAATGCCGCCAAGACGGTCCATTTCATCATAAATACCTGGCGTTTGTAATACTTCTAGGCAGGCAATACCAGCCTGCATGGATGCGGGGTTTCCAGCCATTGTACCTGCTTGATAGGCAGGACCAAGTGGAGCAACTGTATCCATAATTTCTTTGCGGCCACCATATGCACCGATTGGTAAACCACCGCCGATTACTTTACCAAGTGCAGTAAGGTCAGGTGTTAAGCCTAATAAGTTTTGAGCACCACCATAGTGGAAGCGGAATGCAGTAATCACTTCATCGTAAATTGTTAATGCGCCTTTTTCCTTGGCTGTTGCATGAACTAATTCTAGGAAGCCTGGGTTTGGTTCTACAATACCGAAGTTTCCAACGATAGGCTCTATTAAGATAGCGGCAATTTGATCGCCCCATTTATCCATAGCTTCTGTAAATGCTTCAGGATTATTAAATGGTACAGTAATTACTTCCTCTGCTGTTGAAGTTGTAACACCTGCTGAGTCTGGGGTACCTAAAGTTGCAGGACCAGAACCGGCCGCTACTAATACTAAGTCAAAGTGACCGTGATAACAGCCAGCAAATTTCATAACTTTTGTGCGACCAGTATAAGCACGCGCGACACGTATTGTTGTCATGACTGCTTCTGTACCAGAGTTATTAAAGCGTACTTTATCCATTGATGGAATTGCTTCTTTTAGCATTTTTGCAAAAGTAACCTCGTATTCAGTTGGAGTACCAAATAAAGTGCCGTTTTCAGCAGCGTTTGTAATTGCTTTTGCGATATGTGGATGACCGTGACCAGTAACGATAGGGCCGTAAGCTGCTAGATAGTCGATATAACGGTTGCCATCAACATCCCAAAAATAAGCACCTTTCCCACGGACCATGGCAACAGGTGAGCCTCCGCCAACTGCTTTATAAGAACGAGAAGGGCTATTTACACCACCAACGATATGCTGTAGCGCTTCTGCGTGTACTGCCTCAGATTTTGTGTGATTCATATATATTGCCTCCTAAATCTTTATACTTCATCTATTGTAGACCTATCAGTGCAAGAAATCCAAAGAAATTAAGGAATATGACTTGTTTTGTTTCTTAGAGTAAAATGAATCATACAGAGGAGGAGATTGATATGACTTTAATAGAAGGAAAAAAAGTACCAGATTTTTCCCTTGTGAATGAAAAAGGAGAAATTGTAAAGTTAGCGGATTGTAAGGGACAAAATGTTATTTTATATTTTTATCCTAAAGATATGACACCAGGCTGTACGACGGAGGCATGTGACTTCCGTGATAAGCATGAAGATTTTAGTCAATTAAATGCAGTTGTACTTGGCATTAGTCCTGACGATGCAAAAAAGCATACCAAATTTATAGATAAGCACGGATTACCATTTTCATTATTAGTGGATGAAGATCATGCAGTGGCAGAGGCGTATGGAGTATGGGTGCTGAAGAAAATGTATGGACGTGAATATATGGGGATAGAACGTTCAACATTTTTAATTGATATAGAAGGAAATTTGGTAAAGGCTTGGCGTAAAGTACGTGTGAAAAATCATATAGAAGAAGTATATACATATTTAACAGAATGGGAGGCAAAGCAATGAGAATATATTTTACATTTGAACCAAGACCAGACTTACGCGAACCACTGGTAGCACAATTTCCACAAGTTGATTTTATTTTTGAAAATGGTTTATCAAACGATGAGTTACAAAAAGCAGATGTGCTTGTAACATATGGTGAAGATTTAAATGATGAAAATATTCAGTATGCCACAAATCTTAAGTGGATTTTTGTAGCTTCAGCGGGAATAGAAAAAATGCCAGCTCAAGCCATTGTTGAACGAGGGATTTTAGTTTCAAATGTACGTGGCATTCATAAAACACCAATGGCAGAATCAATGCTTGCCCATATTTTAGCGATTAAGCGTGCACTGCCTTGGATGTATGAGCAGCAAAAGAAAAGCGAATGGTCAAAAAAAGCGAAACTAACCGAACTGCGTGATAGTACAGCACTTATTTTAGGGCCAGGAGCAATCGGCTCGGAAGTAGGTCGTTTATTGCAAGCTTTTGGTGTTACGACAATTGGCTGTAACCGTTCAGGGAAAGAAGCGGCTTATATGAATGACATGGTGAGCTTTGACCGATTAATCCAAGCTCTACCAAAAGCTGATATTGTCATTTCTGTATTACCTAAAACAGCAGAAACTACACATTTATTGAAAGAAAAACATTTTAAAGCGATGAAAAATGATGCTATATTTATGAATTTTGGTCGTGGAAACTTAGTAGAGGATAACGTTCTGGTTCATGCTATTCAATCAGGTGAAATTGGTTATGCTGTTTTAGATGTATTTGAACAAGAACCTTTAACTACTAATCATCCTTTATGGACTTTACCGAATGTTATTGTATCTCCACATATTTCAAGTCACTCATCCCGATATGTTGAACGTAGCTTAGAGATTTTTAAGCCAAGTTTAGAGAAGTGGTTACGTGGTGAAACAGATTTAGAAAATGTAATGGATTTATCAAGAGGCTATTGAAGCGGTATACGAATCGTTTTTTAGCATTTATCAATATATTGCAAAATGGGGCCAGTAATGTATTAAGCAATAGATATCGTATGTCCCTATATATTTAAATGTTATTGATTTAGAAAATGTACGAATGTTGACAGAAGTAAGTCTAATTCGATACACTATTTATAACTATTATAAAGTAATAATATTTATGAAAGAGGTGCATGACGATGTCTGCAACGCATTTACAGGATGCACTTGACACGTTAAAAACAACTGGTGTACGTATTACTCCTCAGCGTCATGCGATTTTAGAATATTTAATTCAATCTATGGCACATCCAACGGCGGATGAAATTTATAAAGCACTTGAAGGGAAATTCCCGAATATGAGTGTAGCGACTGTCTATAATAATCTTCGCGTATTCCGTGAAGTTGGTTTAGTGAAAGAACTAACATTTGGTGATGCTTCAAGTCGCTTTGATTTCATTACAAATGATCATTATCATATGATTTGTGAATGCTGTGGGAAAATAGTCGATTTCCATTACCCTGGTCTCGATGAAATTGAACATTTTGCATCACAAGTAACAGGCTATGATGTGCATTCGCATCGTTTAGAGATTTACGGTACTTGTCCATCGTGTAAAGATGAATCTGCAAAGGTGTAATGAAAAATCCTAGCTCTTATATAAGGGCTAGGATTTTTTTGGCTTATTATAAGATTGGTCGAACTCTTTTCCTTCTAGAGTTGGATCCAGCGTTAATGGTTCATTGCAGTACATACACATATCTACACGGCCTAATACTTTTGTGTGCTTATGGCAATTAGGACATTCTACTTGAACAGCTCGTGCTGAGAGAAGACCAATCCATGCATATACGACTGTACTACCAATAATACAAAGTACACCAAGGGACATGAAAATTAATACTAGAATAGGACTGTTTTTAAAGAAGATTCCCCCATACATAACTACAAAGCCGATAAAAATAAGTGCTAATGCGAATGAACGGATTTTATTAATTTTACTTTTGTAAGGTTTCATTTATCATCTTGCCTCCCAATCTAAAATCTACTATAACATATAAGAACAAAGTATTTTAGCTTTGGGAGTATAGAAAGAAGGAATACTTTTAGAGTATGTCGAAATTTTAACGAAATCGATTTCACCTTGGCGTAATTGTTGCTGTCGCTGCGCTTTCGCACAGAAAACATTTGCCGCTATCGCTTTCGCTGCAGACAAACTATGCGTAAGGAATTTGAAAATCCGTGACATCCGCTGAATGAAGATAAAAGGTTATAAGCAAATAGAGGAGGGCTGAACATGGAGCAAGTTTTACGTCCGATATACCAGGAACGTGCAAGTCAGTCGAATACATTAGGCGTTATTTTAGTGGAAAAACGTGAGGAACAAAGTAATGTTACAGATACTTTTGATACAATCTTACTTATTATTGTAAAAGAAGCGGAAAAGCCAGTCTTTACGAAACATTACGTATATGAAGGGAATAAAGTAGCTTTACATACTGTTAGTGAGAAAATAATACGAAAATGGTTACTAATTGGCTCAAATAAAAAAGTGGTCGATTGGATTTTCTTTGGTAGAGTATTATTTGATCGTAATGAATTTCTTCATAAATTAAAAATTGAATTACAGGAATTTCCGTTTAGCGGTCGTAAAATTAAAACGGGTATTCAATTCTCAAAATTAATTCGACGTTACTTAGAAGGGAAAGAGTACTTTGATAAGGGTAGTTATCTTGATGCTTATAATCATGTAGTAGATTCGTTACATCATTTAGGGCGTTTATCCATTATTGATAGTGGACTTTATCCGGAAGTAACTGTTTGGGCACAAGTGAAAAAAATCGAGCCGGCGATTTATAAGTTATATGAGGAGCTTGTAACGAGTAATGAGCCGATTGAAAAACGATTAGAGTTATTGTTTTTAGCAAGTGAGTTTTTAATACATTCTCGTACTCGAGACGGCGCTCAACATATTTTAGAAGTAATGCAAGCAAAAGAAAGTTGGACGATTCAGGAATTGCACGACCATGGTGAGCTTATGAATTATTCAGTGGATTTAGAAGTGTTTATAGAATATTTAGTGGATAAAGGCTATATTCAAATTGAACCTATCGTTGCGAAAAGCGAAATGATATTCCACCGTCATTATAAGGTAAATAAAGAAGCTCTAGAAATGGAGCAAGGACTGTAGTATGCTAAATATCGAGGTATAAAAAAATACCTCGATATTTTTTTGAAAAAGTTGTTGACGACTAATATATCGATATTGTATTATATTAATTGTCGCTAAGACATAACAAAATAACTCAACGAAATGAAGAAAAAACTTTTTTAAAAAAGTTGTTGACATGATTTGAGTGAGATGTTAATATAAAGAAGTCGCCGAAAACGAGCGATGAAAAATGAACTTTGAAAACTGAACAAGCAAAACGTAATCAATAAAGTTTTTAGTAGCTAACCTTGAGTTAGTGAACGAAACAAAATTTTGGACATCAAACATGATG
>NZ_JBSSFD010000049.1:0-34799 GCF_054062295.1 Lysinibacillus sp. TE18511 | reverse complement strand
AAGAAAAAGGGATTACAGTAGACGAATTGATTGCTCAACTTGAAAAAGAAGGCAAACTAACAAAAGCTGCTAATGTAACTGAATCTACGAAAGCTGAAGGCACGATTGAGTCAGATACGGCCAGCAATACTAGTGAAGTCACAAATTCCAGTGAACCAGTTAACTTGGAAGAAATGGCGAAAGAAAAAGGGATTACAGTAGATGAATTGATTGCTCAGCTTGAAAAAGAAGGCAAACTGACAAAAGCTGAAAAAGTAACAGATTCCATGCCAGCCGAAAAAAATAAGTAACATATAGAGAGTACCTGGAGCTGTCTCAAAAGTAAACTTCTGCTAAGGAAGAAACTTTGAACAGCTCTGTTCACTTTGTTCAGCAATAAATGAAGGAAGGCCTAGTGAACAAACGGCAAGTAATTTGCAAAGTAGTTCTTCGGGATTTCTTTACTAAAATTGGTAATTTCGATACTATATAAACATGGAGATGTACGAAAGAAGCATGGACTTTAATGGGAGATATTCTTTAATGGCTATCAAATTGTATGGAGTAATTGATTCCCCTTCTTTAAAAGAGGGGTAATTTTCCATTTTAATTTACACCATTTTAGGATTGCTGGGTTCATGTACTATAAACTCGCCGAGCGAATGCCTATTAGGTATTCTTTTTTTGTTTGGTAGTCTACATCTCCAATAGGACCTTGTTCAGCGTATCCATAAGGAGATGCTTTTATGAAACGATTAATGAACAAGACTGCAATTGTTACTGGCGCTAGTCGAGTAAATGGTATTGGTACTGCAATATGTCGGGAACTGGCCAAAGAAGGCGCAGACATTTTTTTCACCCATTGGTCAAAGTATGATCGTCAGATGGAGTATTATATTGATCATGATTCCGATTGGCCGCAACATCTTATGGCGGAGATCCGTAGCCTTGGAGTGAAATGTGAATCAATGGAACTGGATCTGTCACAATCAGATGCACCGAAGAAATTGCTTCATGAGGTTCATGAGAAAATAGGTACACCATCCATTCTTGTGAACAATGCAACTCATTCTGTTGATGTCGATTTTCGTTCCATAAATGCAGATATTCTCGATGCTCATTATAAAGTGAATGTTAGAGGAACATGTCTTTTGACAGCCATGTTTGCTCGTCAAATTGAAGGCAAACATGGTGGTCGAATTATCAATATGGTGTCAGGTCAAGATAAATCACCTGAACCAGGTAACCTAGCTTATGTTTCAACAAAAGGTGCCGTTTCCACTTTTACTAAATCAGTTGCTTTTGAGTTGGCACCGCTTAACATTACGGTTAATGCTGTGGATCCCGGACCAACTAACAGTGGCTGGATGAGCAGTGAGTTGAAGAAAGGCTTATTACCGAAATTTCCGATGGGACGACTCGGTGAACCTAGAGATGCTGCAAAGTTAATCGTCTTTTTAGCAAGTAATGAATCTGAATGGATTACGGGACAAATTATTCATTCAGATGGAGGGTTTTGGTGATTTTAACGGCTTGAAACAGTTTCGGAATAGGGTACTATTCAGAAGTACTAATAAAAGTCCAATTTCCTTTAATATTGGGAAATTGGACTTTTTATATTTATTTATGGTGCAAAATAATTCCTAAAGTGACAGTCTAAGGAATCGTGCTCCTAGGATTTTCACCAAGAGGAATGTCTACAATTTCAACCATCATGGTAAATAGAATACTCGAATGAATAATGAAAATGAATAATTAATAATATTAATTTGTGAATTAACATTATTAATTATTTTAATTAAAAAATTTAAGTTTTATTATTTGTGTTTTCGATTCCTTGTTGTATAATCAAGTTAACTAGAAGGAAGGGATTTCATTATGGCTTATCAAGTAATCACAAATTGTCCTGTTTGCAGTAAAACATTGAAAATTACAAAGTTGCAGTGCTCTCATTGTCACACTACGATTGAAAATGAGTTTGAATTATCTAAACTGGCATCCTTATCAAAGGATCAGCTTCATTTTGTGGAAGTATTTTTAACATGCAGAGGGAATATTAAAGATGTTGAAAAGGAACTGGGAATCTCGTATCCAACGGTTCGAGGCAAGCTAACAGACATCATTTCATCCCTTGGATATGTGCAGAAGAAGAAAAATGAAGTAGACGAGAAAAAAGTTGTTACCATGTTGGAAAATGGCGAAATCACACCAGAAGAAGCCATTAAGCTCTTAAAAGAGGAATAGGGAGGAATTTATCATGAACGAGGAAATTACTAAAGTGTTAACAATGATACAAGATGGGAAGATTGATGCCGATCAGGGATCCGAACTGATTCAAGTGTTAAAAGAGAAAGAAGAAACAAGTAACAAGCCCAAATATTTAGAAAAAACATTAAAAATCCGTGTGGTATCAACCGAAAATGATAACGTCATGGTCAATTTGCCGATAAAACTTGTCAAGGCAGTATTAATGGCTGGACATAGCATCGCAGCGAGTATTCCTCAATCGGAAAAATACGTGAAAGATATTGACATAAACCTTCTTATTGAAGCAATCGAAAACGAATTAGATGGCCAAATTGTTGATATTAAATCAGCGAACGGGGATACCGTTTCGGTCATCATTGAGTAGTGATTTGCTTATGATGCATGTAAAAGTGAAAGCAAAAGACGTTCGATTTACCATCCCAATTCCATATGCTTTATTAAATATCGTGATTTCAATTTTGTCTTCAAAATTTATTCAGCAAAATGTAAACAAGTGGACAAAAGATCACTTCGAAAGAAAAAAACTGGACTTTACCTTTCCGCTAATAGACAAAGAAACGCTAAAGCCTATCGTCAAGGAACTGAAAAATTATAAGGGGATCGTGCTAGTAGATGTCAAAGCTAAGGACGGTACTGAGGTTAAGGTCAAACTATAATTTATGAATACACCGACCACTGACGAAAAAATAAATAACAAAGAGCATGTTTTATTATAAAAAATATGCTCTTTGTTATTTAAAGTGAAGTTATGACAGATAGAAAAGTCTTGCCAAAGTTTTGTCCTCTAGATTTTCTAATAGAGCTTTTGCCCTCTTGTCTATATTATGTGAAAGCTCATTCACCGAAATATATAAGCTTCAAATTCTCGCCATGCTCCATCTCCAATACACCACTTACATTTTTAGCTATAAAGGCGTAACGCTAACCGATATTGCCAAAGTAACCGAGTCCAAGACTAGCGAAAAATCCGTTTCAGGAAGTGTAAATGAAACCACATAGGATTTGGCGAGAGCATTTCTAGCCGATGATTTATCAACAAATATAGTTCAGGTAAAACTTTTTCAACTATCTAAAAAGATCATTAAACAATAAGTTAGTATTCTTCAGAAACAGTAATTGAAAAGAAAGGGAATCAAATTAGTGTTATTGTAGCTATGCCTATTTATGAGTAAACTTTTTTAGTAGCTAATAAACTTTGATTACTTCAATAAATCTATACATTCCACTTAACATGACAGGTTCATCTATAATAATTTTGAGCCTTTGTTCATTTTGGCTAAACAATTCCTCAAAACTTCGACCAATATCGGTTCCTAATATGCTTATAAAAGGTCTTAACAGTTTTTTAGTTAGGGTTATTTTTTGATTTTTAGGAGCAAATTTATCAAAGATCAGAATTCTTCCATCCTTCTTTAAAACTCTTATCATCTCTCCAAAGCATTTAGTTTCATCAGGAACGACAGAGAGAATTAAACTCGCTACAATATAGTCAAATGATTCATCCTCAAAAGCCATTTTTTGAGCATCCATTTCTAAAAATTTGATAGCAGTTCGCTCGAATTTACTTTTAGCTTTATCTAACATATCAGGAGAATAATCAATTGCTGTAATATCATAATCAACATAGTTTATAAATTCTAAATCAGCTCCAGTACCAATACCTACATATAAGATTTTTTGTTTGCTTTGAAAAGGTACTTCTTGAAAAATCTTTTTTCTAGTCTTAAAAAAAATACCTGTATTAAAAAATTTATCGTAGAAAGAAGAGCCAACTTTGTAAATAATCTTGTTCCACGTATTATTCAATATGTCATCCCATCTTTCATCGTTTAGTTCGGGACATAGCTAACATACTAATTGAAATGAGTGTAAAGGCCGTTAATGCTAAAAAGGGAATCGTTACAAATCCAAACCAGTTAATATATTCGATATTACATGGTACACCACTTACACAAGGCTTAAATCCACCGAATCCTGGAATTTTCTGTTCAAGATAGTGAATAAGTGATATACAGCCTCCAATAATGGAGAGAGGTAAAACAAATTTTCTCACGGTTACATCACGTTGAAACATCGCAATTCCTAGAATAAAAACAAGTGGATACATGAAAATTCTTTGATACCAACACTTTTCACAAGGGATAAATTCTCGAATTTCACTAAAATATAAGCTGCCAAATGTAGCAACTAATGAGACTAGCCATGCAAAGTAAAGTAGATAAATGTCTTTGGAATTTTCTTTCATCACTTTATTCATTTGCAGCACTCAATTTTTCTTCTAATATTTTTTGAATTTCTTCATAATCAAATGGGTCACTAATTTTTTTATTGCCAATGATAATGGTTGGTGTTACACCGACTCCATTTTCTTTATACAAAGCAGTATCTGTTTCCACTTGTGGCATTGTCAGCTCTTGTTCTAGGTCTTGTGTTAATTTTTCCGGCGATATGGATGGCATAGTGCTTGTAAGTTCTAATAGTTTTTCGGTTGTTACCCATAATTCATCATGCTTTGCTGTTTCTGGTTGAGAGGAGAAAAGTGCCTTATGGAAATCCCAATATATACTTGGGTCTTGTTTATAAACAGATTCCGCAGCCAAAGCAGCTAAAATAGATTCTTGTCCGTGGAATGGAACATTGACATAGGCAAAATTAACATCTCCACGATCTACATAATCCTCCACTAGTTTAGGGAAAATAGTTTCACCCCAAGCTTTACATGAAGGACATTTAAAATCCCCAAATTCAACGATTGTAACAGGAGCATCAGGTGCCCCATATAATGGTTGACCCTCTATTGACGGTGGTTCCGTAGCGACTGTCTCAGTAACAGGTTCGTTCTTTTGATTCAATACGACGATTAATGCAACGCCAACAAAAATCAGTAACGTGAAAACAACGGCGAATTTTGCGCCCATATTTTTCTTTTTCATGATTAATTACCTCGGTTTTTAAAATTTATTGAATACTCATCATTAAAGCTAAATATAAAGAAATCACACTTAGTACATTCATAGTAAAACCTACAAAAGCAGGTGTACGTTTTATATATGTCATAACCGAAAGGACTAAAAAGAAAGCTCCTAATAAAAACAAAATAATAGCATACAAGTCAAATCCTAAAATAATAATTGAATCTTTTGTTATGTTACCTGAGTAAAACAAGTCAAATAAGCTTGAAATACCCGATGATGCAATTGTAATCTCTATCTCATGTGGTGGCTCTTGTTGGCCTAAAACAGCTGTTGCAGAAAAAATTAACAATACAACTAGACTTTCGGCTTTCGTCCAAGGAGTCGGATTAAAAGTTGGATTCTTAACAACACTTCTTCTAATTAATACACTATTGATAAATGCATATAGAATTAGTGGAATAATTAGTAAATGTTTAATTAACAAAGATTGACCATAGGGTAATATCCAAGAATTTGCGTAATCCGAATAATCAATCACAACGTTCATTAATAATAAACCAGTTACAATTGTCACAATAAAACAAGAGGCTGCTACTGGTGAAAACCAGTTTAAAAACTTTAACCAATTGGAATAATCAGTTGAGAACCAACTCACTATAATTAATACACCTGTCCAAACGGAAATAGCTATGAAGTGTATTGAATGGATGAGAAACCCTTGCCAGTCATATATGGATGCGGCATGACTCGACCAACCTAAGATTAAGATTAAAATTAATGTTAAAATCAAGCTTACCAAAGAATTAATAGGTCGTTTTCTATAATCAAACCAAATAATATAAATAAATAAAACGTTGGAAACGAGAGATGTAACAATCCAAGCCTTGCCGATTGTAAAACCTAAAAGGACAGATTGGAGTGTGCTTAAAAAGCCAATATCTTTGTAAAGATATAAAATATTTTGTAAAACTGGGAAAAATGAGAATATTGCAATACCCGCTGTTGCGGTCATTAATACACCCTTTTTCACAAAAACATCTGGGCGATGTGTACTTGGGATAAGCTGTATCAAAAAGCTACCAATTAATATTGAAAAACATAGATATAAAAATGGTTCACTGAATATGGCAATAGAAATCACTATTATTTTTTCCTCCGCATTAATACAAACATACTTACAATTGCGATGATAGCCAATAAGCCAATAATTGATGGAAGTAGGTAACTAGGCGTATTCACTTGGTTATTCTCTTTTGTTTCATTCGTTGTTGTGACAATATCCTCTTTCTCTTGCTGTTTAGATTCATCTACTTCTTCGCTCTGTTGTTCCGTGATTACCTGATTAACAGTAAATGCAATGATTCCCTCAATCGGATGACCATCTTCACCAATAATCGACCATTTTACTTGATAGGATCCATTTTCCAACGGTTCATAAAACGAAGCTTTCATAATATTGTCCTGAATGGTGAAATTTGCTTGTTCAATCATTTCTCCATTTGTATTAAATACATCAAATTTGCTGGTTTGTTCAATTTTAGTTCCAAAAATCAACGAGACCTCATGTAATTCCTCTGTAATTACTTCTCCATCCCTAGGGTTTGAATCTTCAATAGGTGTATGCGCTTCCATCTGACTACTAAATAAAAAGCTCATTAATAAAACAGTAAAAAAAATTTTCTTAATCATTTTGACCTCCAATACAATCATTTTTAAAATTTTTGACAGACATATTAGATAGTGCTAATATGATTGACACACATATTAGTGATATCGAATATGATAATAACAAAACATATTAGCAAAGTCTAATATGAATTGGAGGAGATTTTGTGACAGAAAATAATTTTGATTTAAAAATTAAATTAATACATGGTTTTTCTAATAAAGTAAGACTTCAAATTTTAGAGTGTATTAAAGAGAAGGAAAAGACAGTATCTCAAATCGTTGAGGAATTAAGGGGCAATCAGTCTAACATCTCACAACACTTAGCCTGTTTAAAAGGTTGTGGTATTATCGTTGGTCGTAATGAAGGGAAGTATTGCTACTATAGCTTGAGAAATGAGCGAGTCCGCGAACTTCTTGAAATGTTTGATACTGTTTTAGAAGATGTTCACTCCGATGTTGCATGCTGTGCAAATCATATAGATTAGAGGGATTGAGATGGCAGATAAATGTTGTAGTTCAAATAGTCATGATGGTAAAGATGACCAGATAAGTAAGAACTGTTGTGATTCAAACCACCAAAATGATAAAGGTGAACAGACAAGTAAGAGCTGTTGTGATTCAAATCAGCATAATTCTGATGCAGAGCAGATAGGTAAGGGTTGTTGTTCTTCAACGCCAACATCAAAAACTACTGATAACAGTAACAGTACATGTTGTAGTGGAGGCTCGAAACAGTCATTTATCCCACTTGAAGATATTTTAGCAAACCGTATGAACTCTATTCAAAAAGAACCTGATAAATTTCAAAGGTCTTACCGAATTTTCGGAATGGACTGTGCCGCTTGTGCGAAAACGATAGAAAAGGGGTTAAATACTCTCCCTGATATTAGTTCAGTTCAAGTGAATTTTAGTACTGCTAAAATGCAGGTAAGTGCTAATTCTTCTGAAGCACTATTGCCTATTGAACGTACTGTACAAAAATTAGGATTTACTGCAGAGCCCATCCAACAAATTAATCATGTGAAAACGTATGATGTAGTTGGCATGGATTGCAGCAGCTGTGCGAAAAGTATTGAAAAGCACTTAATGAGTTTACCAACAGTTTCATCAGCTAACGTCAATTTTTCTACTGGAAAAATGAAAGTTGAACACGATGGACCTTCGGATAAAATTATTTCAGAAGTCTCAAAAATTGGATTTAAAGCTTATCTTGTAGAAAATAAATCCTCAAGTACAAAACAAAAGCAGTCGAAAACTGAAAACAACATCATCATCTTTTCAGGAGTTTTAATAGCATTAGGATTTATTGGATCATATACAGCTCTCCCTGAATGGCTAAGTAATCTTTTTTATGGGATTGCACTAGTTATTAGTGGATATAAACCTGTACGTAGTGCATTTTATGCAATTAAAAGCCGCGCGCTCGATATGAATGTTCTAATGTCTGGTGCTGCAATAGGTGCAATGCTGATAGGAGAATGGCTTGAAGGCGCGACGGTTGTTTGGCTATTTGCTATAGGTACGTACCTACAAACAAAATCAATCGAACGCACTCGAGATTCAATCTCAAATTTAATGGATTTAGCTCCACCAGAAGCTTGGGTTAAAGTAGGTACAGCTATTGAAAAGAAAGCTGTTGAAGAAATTGTACTTGGCCAAACCATTGTTATTAAACCAGGCGAAAAAATCCCATTAGATGGTGAAATTTTAGTGGGAGAGTCAAGTATTAATCAAGCCCCTATAACGGGTGAATCTATACCCGTAGATAAACAAATTGGTGATATTGTTTATGCTGGTACGATTAATGAACATGGCACATTGGAAGTAAAAGTAACAAAACTAGTTGCAGATACTACTATCGCTAAAATAATTCATCTGGTAGAAGAAGCACAAGAGAAAAAAGCACCGACAGAAGCATTTGTTGATAAATTTGCAAGTATCTATACACCTATAGTGTTTATCTCTGCATTAGCATTGATTATTATCCCACCTATACTCGGCTTTGGAACAGCAGGCGAGTGGTTTTATAAAGGGCTTGAACTATTAGTCGTTGCTTGTCCTTGCGCATTAGTTATATCAACACCAGTAGCCATAGTCTCAGCTATAGGGAACGCAGCTAAAAACGGTGTGCTTATCAAAGGTGGTACATTCCTTGAAATTGCTGGGAAGATCGATGCCGTTGCTTTTGATAAAACCGGAACATTAACAGAAGGAAAACCTACAGTATCAGAAGTTAAAGTCGAAGAGATTTCGGAAGTAGAATTACTATCCCTCGCACTAACATTAGAGGAATATTCCACTCATCCCATTGCTAAAGCTATTACTAATTACGTAGTGGAACGCAATATTGAGAAAAAAATGGGTTCAGATTTCAAAAATATTGTAGGGAAGGGCGTTCAAGCAAAAATAGGAGATACGATTTACTTTGCTGGAAATGTGAAGCTTTTCGAAGAGCTGGGTGTTCCATTAAATAAATTAATTCAAAGTATACATGAAAAGCAAAATCACGGAAAAACAGTTGTTATCATTGGTACAGAAAAACAAATTTTAGGTATTATTTCAGTATCAGATAAGATTCGATCCTCAACTGTTTCAACCTTAAATTTATTAAAGCAAAACAGTGTTAATCAAACAGTAATGTTAACTGGTGATAATGTTGGTGCTGCTAAAATGATAGCTGCTGAAGCAAATGTTGGGCGTTACTTTGCAAATCTATTACCGGAAGATAAAGTGAGTGCCATTCAGAAGCTCCAAAATGAAGGCTATACAGTCGCAATGGTAGGAGACGGTATAAATGATGCCCCAGCACTTGCAACAGCAAATTTAGGCATTGCAATGGGTGGTATAGGTACTGATACAGCCATGGAAACTGCAGATATTGTATTAATGGCCGATAACCTTGATAAATTACCACATACGATAAAACTAAGTAAAAAAGCTTTAATGATTATTAAGCAGAACATTATCTTTTCAATTATCATTAAGGTTATTGCGTTAGTGCTGATTTTCCCTGGATGGCTTACTCTATGGTTAGCAGTTTTAAGTGATACAGGGGCTGCGTTAATTGTTATACTCAATTCACTTCGTTTACTTAGAACGAAGTAAGATGAGATAGTAACAGCATAAGTCTAAAATATATACAAAGAGCATGCTTTTATCAAATAAGGCATGCTTTTCTTTACGAAATATCTTTAAATATTGATTAGGAACGTTTATTTTTAAAGGCTTCACAATTGTATAGGCACTACAAAGACAATTGATTGAAGCTTTAAGAAATTGGATTAGTTAAGCATCATTGAAAAGGTAGTATCTATTAAACTAATCGGCATGAAAGAAAAATTTATTTCCATTCAACTATTGCAAATAAAGGAATGGAAGCGTAATATAAGTGTATAGTTATATACTAATTAAATCACCTGTCCTTATCGGTGATTTTATTTTAGATAATATATAAGAAAATGATTATATAAGGAGAGCAGATAAATGGAAAACACACTAATTGAAAAACAATTAAAGGCAGCAGCTGACTTGAACCGCATTAAATTACTTGCATGTATGAAAAATGGGGAGGTATGTGTATGTGATTTTGTGGATGTTCTAGGGATTTCACAGCCAGCAGTTAGTCAGCATCTTCGAAAATTAAAGGAGGCTGGCATAATTACTGAGCGGAAGGTTGGTACATGGAAACATTATCGTTTAGTTGAAGAACAGACGCCACTTATGAAAGGTATTTTAGAACAAATTGAGCCTGTAACGGGATGCAATTGTAGCTCTGTTTGTACAAATATAGGGGAGGAAAATTAATGGGTAATGCATCTTTAACAAAACAGCTTTCCTTTTTAGATCGCTACCTTACTCTTTGGATTTTTGTTGCAATGGGTATTGGCGTTCTATTAAGTATCACAATGCCCAATATTGGTGAAGCATTAGAATCTATGTCGGTTGGTACAACATCGATACCTATTGCCGTAGGGCTAATTGTGATGATGTATCCACCTTTGGCAAAAGTAAAGTATGAGGAAATGTGGCGTGTGTTCAAGGATTGGAAAGTTCTTGTACTGTCACTATTCCAAAACTGGTTACTTGGTCCGTTTCTAATGTTCTTCTTAGCGATTATCTTTTTGCATGACTATCCAGAGTACATGGCTGGACTCATTATGATTGGCTTGGCTCGATGTATTGCAATGGTGATTGTTTGGAATGATCTAGCACGTGGAGACCGTGAATATGTAGCTGGTCTAGTCGCATTTAACTCCATTTTTCAAATTGTAACGTATTCGATTTTTGCCTACTTTTTCTTAAATATATTACCTGGTTGGTTTGGCTTAGAGAATTTTAATGTATCCATTTCTATGTGGGAGATTACAAAGAGCGTACTTATATACTTAGGAATACCATTTGCTGCAGGGTTCCTCACACGATGGATCGGTATTAAAACAAAAGGAAAACAGTGGTATGAGGAAAAATTCTTACCGAAGATTTCTCCACTTACATTAATAGCACTGCTTTTCACAATTGTAATGATGTTTGCCTTAAAGGGTGAGCAATTAGTTGAACTACCACTCGATGTAGTACGAATTGCTATCCCGTTATTCATTTACTTTGTTGTGATGTTCGCTGTTTCATTCTTTTCTTCTCGTAAAGCAGGAGCATCTTATCCTGTCACAGCAGCCCTTTCTTTTACAGCCGCTAGTAATAATTTTGAGTTAGCAATTGCTGTAGCTGTAGGTGTTTTTGGACTTCATAGTGGCGTAGCTTTTGCTGCTGTTATTGGTCCACTTGTCGAAGTACCAGTACTCATTGGACTTGTATGGGTTGCCTTACGCTGGGAGAAGAAATATTTTAAAACCATTAAATTATAGGGAGTACTTTTCATGACAAATACACTTTATTTCTTATGTACAGGGAATTCTTGCCGTAGTCAAATGGCTGAAGGATGGGCAAGAAAATTATTGCCTACTGATTGGACAGTTAAAAGTGCTGGTATTGAAGCACATGGTGTGAATCCGAATGCTATCAAAGCTATGGCAGAGGTAGGAGTTGATATTTCGAATCATACATCGGATCTAATTGATTTTGAGACATTAAACAATGCAACACTAGTTGTTACTCTTTGCGGAGATGCAGCAGATAAATGTCCAATGACACCTTCTCATGTTCGTCGTGAACATTGGGGATTTGAAGATCCAGCTAAAGCGTTAGGTACAGAAGAAGAAAAGTGGGCAGTTTTCCAAAATGTACGTGATGCTATTGGAAAACGTATTGAACAATTTGTAGCTGAGGAGTCGAAATAAAATGAAAAAAATTCATATTTATGAACCAGCAATGTGCTGTCCTACAGGAGTATGTGGACCATCTATTGATCCAGAATTATTACGAATGTCATTTGTTATGAATAATTTAAAGAAAACAGAAATAGAAGCTGAACGATTTAATCTAACAAATGAACCAAATGCCTTTGTAGAAAACGAAGCCATCAATCAGCTTCTAATGTCAGAAGGAATGAATGCATTGCCTGCAACATTTGTTGATGGGGAATTACTTTGTAAAGGGAAGTATCCTACAAATGAACAATTTTCACAATGGTCAGGACTTTCAGAAGAAGAACTATTACAAAAACCCAAAGTACGCTTGTCACTAAAGGGGGATGCGTAAAATGCAACGCTTTTCAAGAAGTCATTTCCCTGATACCCCATTTTTGTTTTTCACAGGGAAGGGGGGCGTTGGAAAAACATCCGTTGCTTGTAGTCTATCAATAGCCATTGCAAATGAAGGGAAAAAAGTGCTGTTAATTAGTACAGATCCCGCATCCAATTTACAAGATATTTTCGGCCAAACGCTATCTAATAGCCCGACAAAACTAGAAGGTATAGACAATTTATTTGCATTAAATTTAGACCCTGAACAAGCAGCACAACATTACAAAGAGCAAATGGTTGGTCCATACCGCGGGAAACTTCCTGATGTGGTCCTTCAAAATATGGAAGAGCAACTTTCTGGTGCTTGTACGGTTGAAATTGCTGCATTTAACGAATTTGCAACACTATTAACTGATCGTTCAGTGATTGAGAATTTCGATACAATCGTGTTTGATACAGCTCCAACAGGGCATACATTACGTCTATTACAACTACCTTCTGCATGGTCTACATTTTTAGATGAAAACACTACTGGTACTTCATGCTTAGGTCCGTTAAAAGGACTAGAGCCACAACGTGAAATCTATAAAGAGGCAGTTGAACGTTTAAAGAATGCTGATCAAACGACACTAATGCTTGTGACACGTCCAGACGTGAACCCTTTAAAAGAAGCGGCACGTGCATCTCATGAACTGTTTGAAATTGGTATTCAAAATCAGATTTTACTAATTAACGGATATATGAAAAATCTTAGTTCTAATGATGAAATTGAGAAGGCATTCATTGCCCACCAAACCGAGGCATTAGAGATAATTCCTAAAGAGTTACAACAATTTGAACAATACAACTTACCGTTTGTACCATACTCACTATCCAATATTGAGCGTATGCAAGCATGGATGACAGACCAAGATATAACACATGAAAATGAAGTAGAAAAAGGTTTGACGATTCCTGATGTTGAAGTAATGATTGCCGATTATGTAGAACGTAAACCGAAGCTTATTTTTACAATGGGTAAAGGTGGTGTTGGCAAAACAACAGTTGCTTCGTATATTGCCCTACGCTTAGCAGAAGAGGGTATGCATGTGCATTTAACTACGACTGATCCAGCAGCGCATCTAAATTGGACGTTCGGTAATGACAAAGTTCAAAATGTAACGGTAAGTCGTATTGATCCGAAAGTAGAAGTTGCAAATTATGAAGCAGAAGTGCTTGCAAAGGCAAGCGAAACGATGAATGAAGAGGGCTTAGCATTTGTGAAAGAAGACTTGGCTTCTCCTTGTACAGAGGAAATTGCCGTATTCCGAGCATTTGCCAATGTTGTAGAAAATCATCAAGATGAAGTCATTATTATTGATACAGCACCGACTGGGCATACGTTGTTGTTACTAGATGCCACTGAAGCTTATCATCGTGAAATAAGCCGTTCGCAGGGTGACATCCCTCCAGCTGTTTCAAACCTGTTACCAAGATTACGTGATGCGAATTATACAAGTGTAGCCATCGTAACACTCCCTGAAGCGACGCCTGTTTTTGAAGCGACACGTTTACAGGAGGATCTACAGCGTGCTGGATTGTCTGTTGATTGGTGGGTTGTCAACCAGACATTTTCATCTATCGAAACAACAAGTCCAACATTAATACAAAAACAACAAGCTGAAACGAAGTGGCTACAAGAAGTCAAGTCTATCAGCAACAATCAATTTGTGGCCATACCATGGGTAAAAACGCCACCAGTTGGAACAAAAGGATTACATGAACTTAAAGGAGAGACAATCAAATGAAAATGAGTCCAGAAGGTAAAAATTATTTAGAACAAGTATTAGCTGATTCTAAGGTAAAAACATTGCGTTTCTTCGGCATTCCAGGTTGCTGTGGCGTTAATTTAGGTGTGGGCTTAGAAGCACCAACAAATGAAGATGCTGTAGAGACAATTGAAGGGATCGAAGTTGCCATTCATCCTGATATTGCACCACAATTAACAGATGTTACGATTCATGCAGAAGAAGAGAATGGTGAAATAGGTTTAGTATTAGTTGGATATTCACCGACATCTTGCTAACTAGAGACCTTGAATATACTGTCTGTCTTTGCAATTATTCAATCCGTTGAATGGAGGATACAAAAATGACAGTAAATCATGCTAGTGTATTAACTAAAGAATACTTTATCGCTTATTTAAAGTTAATTATGAATAGTAGAGAATACACATTGATACAGGCTAAAGAGTTTGCTTTGGATTTCTTCTTTATAGGAGATATGCAGCACTAGGGTCCTTCTACATGGTTACAATTCGAAAAAGCTATAAAAGAAATTGATAATACAATGTGTGAAATTGAAGTATGTTCATGACATTCAAACCTGAAAATAAATTACGTCTAGCTTACTGCTAGACGTAAAAAAATACATTTTATATAAGGGAATGCTTATATAAAGGATTAGGAGAAATTAAAATGAAAACTTTAAAAGTAATCAATCAAACTGGATCTTGTTGTACTACTACTAAGGACGTTGAAGTACAAGAGACTGTTAATAATTCAAATAAGAACTTACCGATTGTAATAATTGGTGCAGGTCCAATCGGGTTAGCCGCTGCTGCTCATTTAGTAGAACAAAAGCAAGCATTTATTTTACTAGAGGCTGGGAATGAAATAGCACACAATATTCGTACCTGGGGACATATCACATTATTTTCTCCATGGCGTTATAACATCAATAAAGCAGCTAAAGCTTTATTAGAGGGCTCCGATTGGCAAGAGCCTAACTTAGAAACGATACCGACAGGGCATGAGTTAATTGATCTCTATTTAAAACCTTTGGCAGAGTTAGCACAAATAAAACCTAGTATTCGATTGAACTCAAAAGTAGTGGGGATATCTCGACAACTAAATGATAAGATGAAATCAAAAAATCGAGTAAATCAGTCCTTTAACGTTTATGTTGAAAAAGGAGACGACATCAATATCATTGAGGCAAAAGCAGTTATAGATGCGACAGGTACGTGGGGGAATCCAAATCCAGCAAATTCAACAGGTGTTTGGCTACAAACTGAAAAAGCATTAGCAGACCACATTGAGTATGGTATTCCAAATATAAATTCGAATACTAAGAGATATGCAAATAAGAAGATTGCTGTAATTGGAGGTGGCCATTCAGCTATCAATACCTTATTAGCTTTGGCTGAATTACAAAAAGAAAATCCTTCTACAAATCTAGTGTGGGTTATGCGTAAAAGATCTGTAGAAGAAGCCTATGGTGGCGAAGAAAAAGATGCATTGGCAGCACGTGGCGCACTCGGTATACGCATTCATGAATTAGTAGATACAGGTAAGGTTGAGGTAGTAACACCTTTCTATATTTCACTGATAAAAAGAGAAGAAAACATCAATATTATTGGTACTTTAAACGAAGAACAGAAAGTATTAACAGGATTCGATGAACTTATTGTCAATGCAGGAAATCGTCCTGATTTAACAATGAACAGTGAACTGCGTCTATCCATTGATACAGCAACGGAAAGTGTGCAAGCATTAGCGCCACTAATTGACCCTAATGAGCATAGTTGCGGAACAGTAAGAGCGCATGGAGAAGAAATACTACGACAACCAGAAAAGGACTTCTATATTGTCGGTGCAAAAAGTTATGGACGCGCACCAACATTTTTAATGGCAACAGGCTATGAACAAGTCCGTTCA
This sequence comes from Lysinibacillus sp. TE18511, assembly GCF_054062295.1. Taxonomy (NCBI): domain Bacteria; kingdom Bacillati; phylum Bacillota; class Bacilli; order Caryophanales; family Bacillaceae; genus Lysinibacillus; species Lysinibacillus sp. TE18511. The sequence goes on along the minus strand of NZ_JBSSFD010000049.1, from coordinate 18,632 downwards.
ATAACAGCTTATTTATCTGGCGATGAAGAAGCATCGAAACGTGTGGAATTGGAATTGCCAGAAACAGGCGTATGTAGTATTAATCTTGTCAATCAATCAAATACATGTTGTTAAAATTCGACTGTTAGCGAAAGCTAGCAGTCCTTTTAACTAATAAGGGGGAAATGGAATGGACACATTAATTATTCGTAAAATGGAACAAAAAGATCTAATAGAGGTAATAAAAATCTATCAAGAAGGAATCAATACAGGGATGGCAACCTTTGAAACAAATGCACCAAGTGAACAAGTATGGAATGAAAAACATCATGCAACTTTGCGCTTTGTTGCAGAAGAAAACAATAAAGTGGTTGGTTGGATTGCCATTTCACCTGTTTCTACACGCACTGTTTATTCTGGAGTTGGAGAAGTAAGTGTTTATCTATTGAGTGATAGTAAAGGGAAGGGCATAGCCTCAAAGTTGTTTGAAATACTAATTGAAGAAAGTGAGAAGGCAGGATTTTGGACACTCCAATCATCTATTTTTGCAATCAATACCTCAAGTATTCAATTACATAAAAAGATGGGCTTTCGAATTGTTGGTACGAGAGAAAAAATTGCTCAGTTACATGGAAAATGGCATGATACAGTGATCATGGAGAAGAGAAATAGATTATAATAAAATATTAAACTAATCTTCAGTGTTAATAAAAGAAAACAACTCGCATTTTGATCAATCTTTATGAGCTTAAATTAATTTAAAATAGAGTAGACTTCCTAATAAATATTAAAAGTTGGAATGACTAACTGTGTAAACTTTGTGTCCCTATACATATGGGTAGTTGACGTATCCAAGCCTCTTTTCATTAAAAATAATTTTAGTTTACATAATAAAATACCTTAGTCACAACTTTCAATTTGTCGAAAGCTTCCTATAATTTAACTGCTTTATACATACGACATGAGATATTAATGGCACTTTGGATGTTACCCCTCCTGAACAACAGGTGAGCACTATTTGACGCTTACCTTTATTCTTTCTCTGCTTTGTGCTACTTTCCTCGGATGAATCCTCATCTTTTGGTATAATAAAATATAGTTTTTTTGGAACGGAGCGATTGATATGAATGGAACGCAAAAGGCGTTTTTTGAGGAAAAGGAGCGTTCACTTGGCGTTCGTCTAAATGATGTGCAGACGCAGGCGGTGTTGCAAACGAATGGCCCGCTGTTACTATTAGCATCTCCTGGTTCAGGAAAAACGACGACGATTATTATGCGTATTGGCTATATGATTGAGGCACTTGGTGTGAATCCTTCTCGCATAAAGGCTGTCACGTTTAGTAAGGCTTCGGCCGGTGATATGAAGGCACGTTTTGCAAAGTTTTTCCCGCATTTGCCACCGGTTGATTTTTCGACGATTCATAGTTTAGCATTTCAAGTTGTGCGGCAGACACTGGAACGTCAGGGCATTTCGTACGATATCATTGAAGAATCGGACAAGCCTGGTGTTGTTTCAAAAAAACGAGTGCTTCGTGAGATTTTTGAACAATTAAATGGCTCAAAAATTACCGAAGATCAGTTAGACGAGCTACTGACGTACATAACGTTTATCAAAAATAAAATGCTGCCAGAACAAGAATGGGCAATTGCAGATGTAAAGGTGCCAAGAAAAGTCGAGATTTTACAGCGTTATGAGGAATATAAACGCACAGGTAGTGACCGTTTGTTAATTGATTTTGACGATATGCTATTAATGGCGAATGATATTTTCACGAAAAATGGAGAGGTGCTGGCGCAATACCGACGCCGCTACGATTATTATTTAACGGATGAAAGTCAGGATACATCGCCCGTTCAACATGCGCTCATAGCGAAGCTCGTCGCAGTCCATCAAAATTTATGCGTCGTTGCAGATGAGGATCAGGCCATATATAGCTGGCGCGGTGCAGAGCCAGATTATTTGTTAAATTTCCGAAAAATATATCCGGAGGCGCATGTTTTACTTATGACGCAAAACTATCGTTCATCTGCAACGATTGTAGAGCCAGCCAATATATTTATTCAGCGAAATAAAAAGCGTTATAACAAACAAATGTTTACAGAAAATCCTGCAGCAGAGCCAATCTCGTTTAAAATCTTAGAGAATTACAATTTACAGGCCAAATATATAGTGGATCAGTTGAAAAATCTGTCTAAGCGCGGCTCAACGGCTATTTTATATCGAAATAATACGTCAGCCATTCCGCTTATGGACGCGTTTGACCGAGCAGGTTTGCCTTTCTATATGAAAGATTCCACGATTCGCTTTTTCACGCATTGGGTCGTGGAGGATATTATGAACTTCATGCGGCTAGCGTACAATACAAAAAACATCTCGGTATTTGAAAAAGTTTACAGAAAAATGAATGCTTATATTACACCAACGCAATTGAAGGCGCTACAGAATTTGCCGGAGGATGGCTGTGTATTCACACAGTTGTTAGAGCATGTTGAGTTAAAAGATTATCAGCCTGAATATATTAAGCGGATTCGCAAAACGTATGATAGCATTCAATTTGATAAAACGACGCCAACAGCCATGCTAGAGCATATCCGTTTTGACTTTGGTTATGAGCGTACCTTAAAGAAAATGAGTGAGACACTCGGTTTTAATTATGAAAATTTACTAGATATTGTGGATGTACTTGGTTTAATTGCTCGTCATACGCCGACGATGACCGAATTTGCGGGTCGTTTGAAGCAGCTTGAAAATTTAGCACGTTCGTCTCATATGAAAAATGAATTGAATGCAATTACATTGACAACATTGCACAGTTCAAAAGGCTTGGAATTTGACCGTGTGTATTTGATTGACTTGATTGAGGGGATTTTACCTAGTGAGGCGGAAGAAGAAATCGAGGAAGAAACACGACTCTTTTATGTCGGTATCACGCGTGCGATCCGCCATTTGGAATTAATTTCGTATAGTAAGCGCTTTAAAACAAGTGTGGTGCCATCGATTTTCATGAAGGCGTTAAAACAAATCGTCTCACCGCAGGAATTGCCAAAGAAAGCGCCGAAAAGTCCGAAGAAAGCACTAAAGCAATACCGTAATGAGAGGACGATTACAACCGAGTCAGCGTTAATCGTTGGCTCAAGAGTAAAGCATGTGATTTTGGGCGAAGGGGAAATATTAGCCGTTACGAGTAGCACGATTGAATTGTCATTTGCTACGGGGATTAAGCAGTTTCTGACGGAAACATGTTTACAGCAAGGCTATTTAGAAAAGATGGAAGATTAAATGAAGCGTATTCGAGATTTTTTCGAATACGCTTTTATAATGCCATTTTGTAGGGGTACCTTCGTTCTCATATCAAGGTTAATATCATCAATTTAATCAAACTTTATTACAAGACTACAGGGATTCGGTTTTAAAATTCACTCTCTTTTTATTGAGAACATTCCGGTTTAAGTTGTCATTATTCAGTAAAGGACACGCCATAAATAAAAGGTAGCGTATGATTCCCAGTTTTTCCATGGAAACGATATTTCTAAAATTTCATCTTTCGTAGGCTTTCGGTTCATATTACGTAATAGTTTTATCGAATTAATAAGACCCACATCATCGATTGGAAAAGCTGTCTGGAATCTGAGGCAGCGCATTAGCACATAATTGGCTGTCCAAGGACCGATTCCTCGTATTTTAATTAGGTTTTTTTCAGCATCTTTAAAGTTCATGTTCATTAATTTTTCCCTCGATAATTCTCCACTTGCCATTAATCTGGCAATTCCAATAATATATTCACTTTTTTTTACCGTCATTTTAATATCTGCTAGATCGGTAGGTGTTAATTGTGCAATTCGTTCGTACGGTGGGAACACCCAATACTTTTTACCGTTCCATTCGATAGAATCGCCAAATCTTTCTACAAATTGCTTCTTTAAGGAGTATGCGAAGGCTAAATTAATTTGTTGCCCTAAAACTCCCCAACATAAAGCTTCAAATAAATCGGGAATGCCGATAACTCGCAATCCATAGAATTTTCGGGCAGGCATGTTAAGTAATGGGTCTGCTTTTGCCATTTCATAAAATGGCGTTAAATCGTTATCAAGATCAAACCATTCATGAATATATTTTACAATCTCTTCCCGTTTCCACTTTTCAATAGGTCTAGAATCATTTAGGAATTGAACAACCATTTGTTTATTATTGATTACGCTTAGCTGTACTAAGGACCGAATTTCCCCAATGGCTATAACTTTTGTAATGATATCGTTCTCTATTTCATACATGCATTCATTTTTTTCTCTTGTTAGATAGCCTAAGTTTGCATTTATATCAAAATCTTCAGGTAATGTGATTACAATAACATCATTGTCTTCATGCCATGTCACTTTTTCATTCTCCTTATCTTATTACGATTTTCTATTGTAATTTTACTTTATCACATAATCATCTTTACTAATTTTGTTATCTTGCTATTACATTCTAAACACCTTATTTTTTTCTAGTTATGAGGTTATAGTGTTAGTTATCAAGAATGTTAAAGAGGAGTGGATAAAAATGGTCCAAGATATAAAAACACGTGTCAAAAACTTAAATTGGGATTCCATTCAAAATGAATTAGATACGCAAGGATTTGCAAAGCTTCCTGTGATTTTAACAAAAGAGGAGTGTGAATTCTTCATAGAATTGTATTGTGAGGAAGAGTCTTACAGAACAACAATCAATATGACGAGATATCGCTTTGGGAATGGGGAGTACAAATATTTTTCCTATCCATTACCTGAAATCATCCAAAGTTTAAGAGAGTCCTTTTATCTAGAATTGGCCAAAACAGCCAATCGATGGTCAGGTTATTTAAAGAAAGCAGAACAGTTTCCAGATCAACTTCAAGATTTTTTGAACACCTGTGAAGAATATGAACAAACTAGACCGACACCTTTACTATTAAAGTATGAAACAGGCGGGTTTAATTGTTTGCATCAAGATTTATATGGCGATATATTTTTCCCGTTTCAAGTAGTATTTGTATTAAACCAACGAGAGAAAGACTTTTGCGGTGGAGAATCTCTATTAGTGGAACAAATTCCTCGTGCTCAGAGTAGGGGGCATGTAATTACTTTAGAACAAGGCAGTGCGCTAATCTTTCCTACTAACCATAGACCTGTTCTAGGTAAAAAAGGATATTACAAAAATACGGTTCGTCACGGAGTAAGCACCGTTACTTCTGGAGAACGATACGGTCTTGGAATCATTTTTCACGATTCTAAATAAAGTGAAACTTTGATCAGTGGGGGTTTTCTTCATCCCCCACTTAAACTTCTCCGATTTCTCTATGTTTTGAGGTTGGAGTCTTACAGCCCGTTAAAGCGGGACAAAATTTAAACTTCAATATCTTGCTATTCCATTCCCAAAATTGTACATTCTGAATTTATTGGGAGTATATTGTAAGGAGAGGTGAGATATATGCCGGATAATATTAATAACGGACATAAAGAGAGCCATGATTATAGAATTTCGAATGATGTAAAAATGATAACAGATGAAAAGTGGCAAGCAATTATAAATAATGATACAGCGTACAATAATCAATTTTTCTACGCTGTCAAGTCGACAGGGATATTCTGTAAACCATCCTGTAAATCTCGCGTTCCGAAAAAAGAAAATGTATGCATTTTTTCAAACGCAGAACAAGCACTACGCGCAAATTTTCGCCCTTGTAAACGTTGCAAGCCCACTAATGAAAATCTGCCTGATAGCGAGTGGGTTGATGTAATTACGGAATACATTGATAAAAATTTCACAGAAAAATTAACGCTAGAATCGTTAGCAAATATTTGTCATGGGAGTCCGTATCATCTGCATCGAACTTTTAAAAAGATTAAAGGCATTACACCGGTTGAGTATATACAACAAGTGAGAGTACACGCGGCTAAAAAGTATTTGATTCAGACAAATAAAGCGATTGGAGATATCGCCATATGTGTGGGTATGGCTAATGCGCCTTATTTTATTACTTTATTTAAAAAGAAAACTGGACAGACACCAGCACAATTTCGTCAAATGAGTAAAATGGAGGAAAAGTACAATGGAAACAAAGAATAAACCAACCCTTTATTGGTCTTTACTAAAGTTTAATGATTGGAATTTTTATATTGCTTCAACTTCCAAGGGGCTTGTGTTTGTAGGTTCACAGAACAAACCATTCGAGGAATTGTTCGAATGGGCTAAAAAACGCTTTCCAGGAAGTCCTCTTGTAGAAGATGATGAAAAGCTTGAACCCTATGTCGTTGAAATCACTCAGTATCTAGAAGGAAAGCGGAAAACCTTTACTGTCTCATTTGAGTACGTAGGAACGCAATTTCAGCTAGCAGTCTGGGATGCACTACGTGAGATTCCTTATGGACAGACGAAATCCTATTCCGACATTGCAAATGATATAAATAAACCAGCAGCTGTTCGTGCTATAGGAGCGGCTATTGGGGCTAATCCGGTATTAATTACTGTACCGTGCCATCGTGTCATAGGAAAGAATGGCTCATTAACTGGCTATCGAGGCGGATTAGAAATGAAGACACTGCTACTGGATCTAGAAAAGCAAGTTTCATCTAGCAATGAGTAATTATTGCCGTACTATGATTGGAGGTTTCGTCATGAAAAGTGAATTATTCTATAAAAGTCCGAAAACCATTCTGAATAAAGGGACTGGCTTTCTTTCTGGATATACTCATTCACTAAATCCTTATACAGGCTGTTCATTTGGGTGTTCCTATTGTTATGTACGCGAAATGCCTGTAGCTCTTTTTCGAGAAGGAGAATGGGGAAATTGGGTCGATGTTAAAAACGGAGCTGCGAATTTGTTAAAAAAGGAGCTCCATCGCGCCAAAGCCAAAGGGAATGTCACCATTTTTATGTCATCAAGTACAGACCCGTATCAACCAATAGAGCATAAGGAAAAAGTGACGCGATCTTTACTAGAAGTTATGGTTGAAGATCCCCCTGACTTCCTATTTGTACAGACTAGAAGCCCACTTGTAAGTCGAGATATCGATTTGCTGCAACATTTTAAAGATAAAGTTCGGGTAAGCATGACAGTAGAGACCGATAGGGAAGATATTCGCAAGCATTTTACGCCCTATGCTCCTCCTATTCCAGCAAGGCTTAAAACACTCCAACTGCTTGCTGAATCCGGTATTCCTGCACAGGTTGCCATCGCACCTGTATTACCAAGTAGCGAACGATTTGCAGAAATATTGCGTTCCTTGGTTAACCGAGTATGTATTGACGATTATTTTATGGGGGACGGCAGTGGTGGTAAACGAACACACAAGATGGGCATACAAGCGTTATATAGAAATTTGGAAATGGAAGAATGGTATGATCCATCCGTCTATCAAATGGTATATAAACGAATGCGGCAGTATTTTTCAGAAGATGAACTTTTCATTAGCCAGAAGGGTTTCGAACCCTAGCGTTATAAAAAGTAATCATCAAGTCTTCATTTTGGAACTAAAATCGCTTTTATACCAGGTTATGAATTTTTCTGTGGGACAAACATTAGATGAAATAATAGGGGTGTATTATGAAAAATAACAAACATTTTAATTTTCACAAGCTTTGGCTAGGACAGTCTATAAGTTTGTTAGGTACACAGTTTACAGTAGTAGCTTTGCCTCTTTTTGCATTAGAGGTACTGGAAACAAGTGAGGCGAATGCTGCCTTGCTTCGGGGAATTATATTCATACCCTACTTACTTTTCGGATTAGTAGCAGGTGCTTTGATAGACATCCTTCATAGAAAAAAGGTTTTGCTAATTTGTAGTATATGTCAAGGCGTTTTATTTTTATCCGTATTCATACTGACTGTAACAAATATAATTACGTTCCCTTTATTGGTGTTACTCATGTTTTTAAACGGAATATTTACCACGTTTTACAACATTGCAATTCCTTCTTTCTTACCGGAAATATTAACAGATAAAGACAACTTAAAAAAAGGAAATGCTCAGCTAGCCCTTTCGGAGTCTCTTTCTATTGTAATTGGTCCTATGCTAGCAGGAATCGTTATTACTCTAGTTGGATTAACAGGCTTATTCACTGTTGACGCAGTAACGTATTTTGTTTGTTTTTTGTGTGTATTATTTATTTCAAGGTTTAAACCGCATACAGAAGGCTCTTTGAAAAACGTAAATATAAAATCGATCTATATAAACATATATGAAGGGTTGATCTATTTTAAAAACCACCCTGTATTGGAACCAATTGTAAGCTGTGGCGCTGTTTACGGGTTTTTTAAATACATATTAAATAGCATTTTAGTAATATTTCTTTATAAGGTAATGGGGATATCTGAACTTGAAATAGGCTTTGTTATAGGCTCGGCAGCAGTCGGATTCTTGATAGGCAATACGATACTCGTAAAAAGAAGCCAACAAATTAATAATACAAAAATGCTTATTTATAGCGCTACTGTATCAGTTATCGGTCTGTCCTTCATACCGATAATGGGATATTTAGGAACCGTTTACGGTATAGTAGCTGCAAGTATCCTACATGGTATGGGAGAAGGTGTATTTGGCCCTTACGCTGCAACCATACGACAACTTGCCTCACCAAGTCACATGCTAGGCAGAGTAAATGCTGTACAGCGTACGCTTAATTGGGGAGCTTGGGCATTGGGAAGTTTTGCTAGTGCATTTTTAGTTTCTATAGTTGGGCTTCAAACAACGTTATTTATAGGGGGCTTCGGAACAACACTGTGTTTAATAGTGTTGTTAAGACGAGGCGTATTAAAAGGAACCAACATTGAAAATACGAGTTCAATTTAGAGGAGATGATTATGATGAATAAGTTATCAAAAGGAACTGCTGACATAGAAAATAAACCACATGTTTTATTTATTGGGGGATGGACAAAGCCTATACAGGATGCTTTAGACAGGGGGTATACTGTCTCGTATATGGGGTCTTACACTAAACACATATATTTTGATGGGACTATCTTAGAAAAGTGTTTCCATAAAAAAGAAATAGACACCACAAACATACCAGTGTGTATATATTATGCTGAAGAATTGTACAAAGAGAAACCGTTTGATGTGGTTATATCTTTCAACGAAGTAGCCTTAGATACGGCTTGCATAATTGCAAAGATTTTTAATGTTAAAGGATTTTCTTACAACGCTAATATGATCACCCGCAATAAAGACATGATGCGTGAAATTCTAGCAGGCAAAGACTTTTCGATAGATTCGATCGTTTGCAACAACATAAAAGACATTGATGAATTTTTAAACAAAAAAGATAGTATTATAATAAAGCCCCCGATTGGCGCAGGTGGTAAAGGAGTATCTAAGCTAGACATAGGAGATGACGTAGAGCGATTTATTAAAGATAACGGTATTCAACTACCTATTTTAGTGGAAGAGTACGTTGAAGGAGACGTAGTTTATACGGTCGAAGCCGTTTCTTATAATAAAAAACATTCTATACTAGCTATATCTGCTGAAATATTTAAAGAAGATACGTTTTTAATAAACTATACTATTATGCCGGCACCTATAGATGAATCTCAAAAAAAGTTAATCATGGAAAAAGTAATGCTATTTTTGGACGATATGCAACTGGAAAACGGCATTACTCATACAGAGATAAAAATAGACAAACAAAATAAGCCAATAATCATAGAGTCTCAAGTCAGGATAGGTGGGGGTAACATTTGGAAAATGGTAGAATTAACAACCGGCATATCTCAGTTCGGGTATTACTATGATGCGTTAGCTGCTAAAACTATAGATGAATTTAGATGTGTACCTTCAAAATGTCAAGCGATGTCTTTAAGTTTGATTCCAAAACCAGGTTGCTTAAAAGAAATCAAGTATGAAGGGTTAGCTAACATATCCGAGATCGTATTAATTGATCTATTAGTAAAAGAGGGCGACACCATACAAGCTATTGTAGACAGTACTGGGCGAAAAGGATATATATTATTTACGGCCAATGATATAAAACATATGTACGAAGTTGCAGATAAAATATGTGACAATATAACGTTTGTTTATCAGGATTTGTCAGAATGGAAACCTTCTTTTAAAAGAATTTAAAAAAGAATGTAGCACATGACTGGACTATGTCAAGAAAAAGGACAATACAGGTAAGCTTAAGAGGTGATTGTTCAATTAGAGCAATCGCTTCTTGTATTAACGGGGTAGTTTAGTGGAAAAAGGAATTAAAAACTTATGTCTTCAAAGGAACACATTTTAATGAAAAGATTAAAGCCAAATGCCTATGTATTGTATCCACTTGGAACTCCCTCAAAAGCCACTAATATACCTGTTAGGTTAGAGGCATCATTGTTTTATCCCTCCATTATTATTAGGACAACCATTTGTTTTAGGTGAAATGATAGTCCGGACCCTCATTCTATCTCTTTTAGGTTGCCGAAACAGCGAAAAGGTTAGATTTTTATCGATATATAGAAAAACTCCTCACTGAGTGGCCGAATGTCCCATTCCATCAGGACAGGAATATGTTAAATACGTTCATACCGGGCCAACATCTAGCCGATCGACCTGTGGAAAATCAGTAGCTTTATATCTGATAATATCAAAGATACACAGCTACTCGTCATACGTTTCCAGAAATTTATATTTTTAATAATGGTTTCCTAAATAATTGTAAAATTTTTGAACGAAATGAAGCATCGATGAGTCTAATTAGGGAAGGAGGCGAAAAGGATGGAATTTGAAATCGTGCAGCGTGCTATTCGTGGGGATCATCAAGCGATACTTTCACTTATTGAAATGGATGAAGAAATTTTATATCGCATGGCTTTTACATACATGAAAAATGAGCAAGACGCTTTAGACGTGATGCAGGACTTGGTTTACAAGGCACTGAAAAAAATGCATACCGTTCAACAGCACGAATATGCCAGAACATGGCTCGTGCGCGTCTTAATCAATTGTTGTAAAGACCATTTACGAAAACGCCAACCAACCGTTTCAATTGAGGAACATCATCTAGTAGAATGGGTTATCTACTCTGATATGGAGCGGTTATTGGAACATTTATCCTTGTCTGAGCAGCAACTCGTCTATATGAAATATTTTCAGCAACTAAAAAACAAAGAAATTGCTGAGCTAAATCAAATACCTGAAGGTACTGTAAAGTCTAAGCTTCATCACATACTAAAGAAGCTTAGACACTTCGCTGGAGAAAAGGAGGACTGGCTATGAGTAAACTACCGATTGACGTTCCAAAGGAGAAACTTCAACAAGTTCGGATGAATATGTTGCGTAAAGTACAACGAGAAAAACGAACAAAGAAGCGCATTTTTTCGGCTGCAATAGTCTCTTTGTTGTGCCTAAGCTTTTTATTTTCAATTCACGTTTCTCCTACGATTGCTAGTCAAGTCGCAAAAATACCTGGCTTTGAAGCACTTGTATCAGCGGTTGCAAGAGATAAAGGGATACAAGATATTGTCGACAATGAATACTATGAAGAAATCAATGTGACGAAGTCTAAAAATGGTCTATCACTTACATTGCAAGGCGTGATAGCAGATCATACTGGATTAGTACTTTTCTATGAAGCCGATGCCTCATTTAATATGTCGAAATTAAACTTGGAGGAAGTTCAATTGTTCCAAGGAGATGAAAAAATTGAAGGCGGAGGTTCATTTGACGGGATTGCAAAAAATCAAACACACATCTCTTCTTCCGTGGAATATGATTTTTCAGAGCCTTTCGATTATACTTCAAAAGATTTTAAAGCGGTTTTTCATTTTACTGATAAAGATAAGGGGAACATTGAAATTACGGTACCGTTTACACTACAAAATGAAATCGCAAAGGAGAAAATTTTTACTGCGAATCAAACTGTAAATGTTGGTGGTCAGAAATTTACGATTACACAAATTCGTCGTTCTCCATTAGAAATGGCTCTCGATATTGAAGTAGACGAAGCGAATACGATGGAAATTTTATCGTTTGATGATATTGCGGTCGTGATGCAAGATGGAGAGCAAAGAAAAAGCAAAAGTCATCCATTATCCAAAAATAAACGTGAAGGCAAATTTACACTATATTTGGAAAGCAATTATTTCCATGATCCAGAATCACTCAAAATTATAATTGGAGCTGTTCAAGCCGTTCCACAGGGCGAGGATTTTATCGAAGTTGATTTTGAGACAAAAGAAGTACTCACGAAGCCCGATTATTTCGATTGGGACATTTCCGTAACGCAGCAAGATGTATCAGTTGCTATAAATAATCAGGCTGAAAGAAGATTTTTATTGCTAACTGATGCTGTAAAAGAAGATGGTACGGAGTTAAAATTTAAAGGTGCCACTGTTTCACAAGATGAGCAGTACGTAATTGAGACGACGCAATTTGAAGATTATGATGGCAAAGCAAAAATATATATCAACTATTTCTTCAATCCTATTGGAGAAAATATTGAACTGAATATTCCACTGCAATAAAGTAAAGATGTTCAAAAAGGAAAGCCTTTTTGAACATCTTTTTTAATATTTTTTAGACTAGCTTTGATTGGAGAGTAGGTCAATTGTACGTGGTCAAGAACGTCTGAACACTCAAAATGGTATTAGATAAGCAATCTTTAATAATTTGTCTAAAGGTTCTTGTCCATATACATCCTTGTACAGTTATGGGGAATTGACGTACGTATCCAAGCCCTCTTCCACGCCAAATAATTTTAGTTTACATAATATAATACCTTAGTCACAACTTTCAAGTTTTCGTATGGTTCCTATTTTTAGTTAGTATAACCTAAAAAGTCATTAAATAAACAATTCTTTAGAATATGTCTGGACATTCTTGTCCAAATTCAGAGACAAGAATGTCCAGACAAACATGTTAAATTTTTTATATAAACCAAAAGAAATAGTTGTTGATGGATAAGACCAATCTCAGTTGGATAAAATATTTGTGAACTTAAAAAGTTCAAATTTCAAGGATTGTGAGGACTATATATGTCATCTGAAATGGGAGAAATACATCGTACTGGTCAAGACATTAACGACGAAATAGTACATTTTGGTGGGCAAGCTGAGAGTGTTTTTAGTTCATTGGCTGAACAAGGTCGACTTTCAATACAAAAGAAAGCAGACGAATTAGCTGCACAGTATCTTGAAAGTAATCCTAATCCAGACTATTATGATTGCGTTACAATTGTAGCAGAGGGAGTTTTAACAGCAGGGAACGAAATAAAGGCTAGCAGTGGTTCTTGGGGAGAATCAGTAGAAGCAGCACTTGGTGCTGGTGTTGATATTCCAGCAGCAAAAATAGCTTGTAAAAGAATAACGATGTCTGAACATTAATTTTTGAAAAAGCGTAGGCGTAAGAAGCTTATGCTTTTTGATATTTATTGATTTTTTTATCCTCTCAAGCGGAGAATTAAGATAAGATTTTTATAGTACATATTTTTAAAGCTATTTAAATTTAATTGAAATTGAGTCACACGTCTAACATGGCTTGTCCTTTAATTATGTTGAGGAAAGTAAAAACATATTTTTATAATTCAATTGAAGTTGTGAAGGATTAAACTTATGCTCGTTTTGGCATTCATTCTAATTTCAGTATAAAAAACGCTAACCGAAAGATTAACGTTTTATACATGATGTAAGGGAACACGCAAGTGTATCTGGTGTTTACTGTTTTAGATTCAAAAAATAATCTCTAATTATGAAAGTCCGCACGTTTCTAAAGTAAGTCTGAACGCTAGGATTACAAAGGTCAGGAGCGGTTTTCTAATATGGAGTCGGAGGAGAACAACGGAAGGAGTCAATGTCTCTTAAAGCAATCGAATATTGATTCCATCTTCCACCGAAAAACCTGTAGCCATAAGCTCTTTCGTGTCCAATAGCGGTCAGAAAGAACCAGAAATTGTCACCATTTCTAAGCCACATATACGTAAAACGAAATATACAATTTTGAAGACCCCTTGGATTCTGGCCATAGAAAGGCATTTCATCCATATATCGCATAAGTCAAGATTCACCCCTTTTCAAATTAGACATATAACCAGTTTATGCCTAATGTCAGAGCTTGGGTTGGATGTATGCCCTAAATAGTTTATGTAAGAGGATAGCAGTCACTTTTCGACAAGCTGCAATTCCTTGTTAAGTGACGGGTGTGTTCTTCGTAGATAGGGGAAGTGGCGAGTCGATTCAAATGAGATTTGAAGGAGACGGCTTTGTCATTGTGCAACCGTATGAAGAAACATATATAACAGGTATAAAGCTAATACTTTTGAAGTGGGCAAGATAATTGACTCCTTCATTTTCGTTTTTCAATCATTAGATAAATGCAATTCTATTTCGTGTTACAATAGATTCGCAGCACCCAGCTGACTCCTTTTTAGGAAGGAGGTGTGCTGCTGTGTCTTATCCATCACGCGTTAAAAAGGCCAAGGCTGAAACGAAAAAAAAACGTGAAAAAAGATTAGCCATCTTTTGCCACGCTACGGATTTATTCCGTTTTATCGATACTGAGTATCGTCTTTTTCGGATGATGCTGTAAAAAACTTACGTTTCACCGCTTTGTCTAGCCAACCAAGCGGTGTTTTTAGAAAAATAATCAAAAAAAGCGATTGGGAGCCACCCAATCGCCGCGTACTGCTGTAGATCCATCACGCATGAATCTTACTATCTTCATTGTATGCAGATAGCATAAACATGTCAATGAATTACTTTAATCTATGCAACAAAACTCCATTTTATGCATAGATACTATGGACAGCTTAAATTGTCTTATTAAAGTTTAGCATATATTTATTATTAATTCCTTTGAGGTCTATCTTATTTTGGGATTTCTTATTAAACTAGCAGATCAAGTTAGATTGATTAGAAGGTTAAATTTCTTTTTTTGGAGAATATATAATTTTAGCGCATAGAAGGAGACAAGCTGTTGCTATTTTGAGATTTGTGAAATACTAATTATTAAATATAAGGCGTACGATGAGTGAAAATGAAGAAATGCCTTTTTCAACACATCTTTAAAGATGACATGTAAACCTCGCGGATCTTATGCTTTTCGATTTTTATTAAAGAAAATTAATGGATAAATTTGGTGTGATTTTAAAGAAGCTTTATAGGATGCCAGAAGCGGGATGAAGTGTGGATGAAGTGTGGATGAAGTGTGGATGAAGGGGCAATATCCGTTCTTTTATTCCTTTTCCATCTATTCGAATCGTTTCATTAATCAAATCAATTTGCTCCCATGTTAATGAAACAAGTTCAGAGCGTCTCAGACCTGTTGGTGCTAATAATTTAAACATTAGCTCATTCCGCATCGAAAAACGTGATTGGGCACGTTCTAAGTAATTCTTTAAAAACAATATTAATACCCATTTCAGCCTAATTACCGATAGCATATTAAATGATTATCCATTATGGTTAATAGGTCGTAAAAGAAACCGTCAGGGAAATCCTGTGAATATATGAAATGATAGGTGGAAACAATGAATTATCAAGTTTTATTATTTTACCATTACACTAAGATTGAAGATCCAGCTGCGTTTTCGGCAACGCACTTAACAATGTGTAAAGAAATCGGTTTAAAAGGTCGTATTTTAGTAGCCAATGAGGGCATTAACGGTACTGTTTCAGGTACGATTGAGCAAACAGAGCAATACATGGCAAACATGCAAGCAGACTCATTATTTGAAGGCATTGTCTTCAAAATTGATGCGGCAGATGGCCATGCATTCAAAAAAATGCACGTACGCCCACGTCGTGAGTTAGTAAACTTAGGCTTAGAAGAAGACGTAAACCCACATGAATTAACAGGTCGCTACCTGACACCAGAACAATTCCTTGCTGAAATGCAAGATGAAAATACAGTAGTATTAGATGTGCGTAACACGTATGAATACGATGTCGGCCATTTTCGTGGCGCGATACGACCAGATGTACAAAACTTCCGTGATACACCGGAATGGGTACGTGCAAACCGCGAGCTATTCGAAGGGAAAAATGTTTTAACATATTGCACTGGTGGGATTCGTTGTGAGAAGTTTTCGGGCTGGATGAAACGTGAAGGCTTTGGCGATATCGGTCAATTACATGGCGGTGTTGCAACATACGGAAAAGACCCTATTTCGAAAGGCCAATTATGGGACGGTCAAATGTACGTATTTGATGAGCGTTTAACTGTGCCAATCAATCAAGTAGAGCATGTGATTATCGGTCGCGATCACTATGACGGTGAACCTTGTGAACGTTATATTAACTGTGCAAACCCTGAATGTAATAAGCAAATCATCGCATCTGAAAAAAATGAAGCAAAGCATTTAGGTGGCTGTACAATCAAATGTACAAAGCATGCGCGCAACCGCTACATCGTGCGTCACAATTTAACAGAAGAGCAAGTAGCTCAAACAATTGAGGAATTACAATCATAAGCATGAAAAGCTGTCTAAACATAAAAAACGTCATTAAATCTCTTTCATAACCTCAACCATCTATTTAGAGGTACTTAAAACACTCTTTGTAAGTGTTCAAACTATCCATTTCAAAATTGGACTAGTCTGCTCGCTTACATAAGGTGTTTTTTCTTTTGTAAGGAAGAAGTAGATGACTAATTGTATGTGTTGGAACGCAGGATGTAAAAAAATATGCAAGTGAAGTGATTTCTAAAGAGGATGTAGCAAAAAGAATTTTTACTTTTTACAAAGAGTGAATTTCTTATTTTTTGAATAAAGAGGAGTGTCAATATGGAAGTAGTATATTTGGCAGGTGGATGTTTATGGGGAGTACAAGCTTTTATAAAAACTCTACCTGGAGTTACGTTTACAGAAGCAGGTAGAGCTAATGGAACAAGTCATACACTTGAGGGCGATTATGATGGGTACGCCGAATGTGTAAAAACAGGATTTGATCCGACAGTTGTAACAATCAGTGAATTAATGGGGTATTTATTTGAAATCATTGATCCTTACAGTTTGAATAAACAAGGACAGGATGTGGGCAAGAAATACAGAACAGGCGTATATAGTGAAAATCCTAAACACTTAAAGGAGGCGAAGACATTTCTTAGTGAGAGAAATGATTATGACCTTATAGTGGTTGAAGTCTTACCTCTTACAAACTATGTAAGAAGTGCAGAAGAACATCAAGATAGGTTAGCTAGATGTCCAAATGATTATTGTCATATTCCAGAAGAAATATTAAATAAGTATATAGTATAAGTAACGAGATTATTAGAAGATGATTTATGGGATCTATCGTTTCAAAATTGTCTTTCTATATAATAAGGGGAAACAGAACTGTTTAATCATTTTAACTATCAGACTCATTGTTTAATTAGCTTCTATGTTTTTCTTATACTCCCATGAAAGAACTTAATCAACTTTCATTTTCTGTGATGTAGCGCTGGTTTTTGCGCTACATGGATGGCTAACGGGAGTGTTTGTTCAATAAAGATTGATTTTGAGCCCAAATACATTATTTGATGGGAATTAAACAACTTTAAAGAGCTTTACTACAATAAAATGTAGCAAGGCTCTATTATTTGTTGTTGCTAACAATTTAAACATTAGCTCATTTCGCATCGAAAAACGTGATTGGGGCGCGTTCTAAATAGTCAAATAGCTGTGTTAGATCCGTTAATGTCATATAAGACAGGAAGTTTATCATCGGTCTTTGGCGATTCAATCCCGTGCGTAAAATCACTAGCAAGGTATCGTTCTATTAAACAATATTTGGTGAACGATTTTAAGGAAGAAATTTTTCGGTTAACCGAACGAGGTTTTTGTTTTTATGATCCTGATACACTCAATATAAATTTGTGCAAGTAGAGGTTACTTATACATAAAAAAAACGTAGCGTCGTCACACGCTACAGCTAAATAATAGAACATTATTAGGATGAATAATCAAATGATATTGTTCAGAAAAATTATGGCTAAATGTGATGATTGTAATAGAGAGTTTAACAAGGATTATTTAATTAACATCCATTGCAAAACATTCTTTTTGAAGAATTTTATTATTTTTTTAGGAATTCTTTGTTATTACTTAATATGTGAGCTAATAAGAATAAGTGTTATTCCCGTAAATAGGCAAATGATTCTCGCCACAGGAATTTTATCAGCTAGTCCAAATAATGCAATTGCTGTCGTTACGATTAAAACTGTTGGACCAACCAATGCAAGCATTGTATTAATATAGAATGCTTTTTCTAAATTATTCAACTTTAGCATCAACAATCCAGCACTTACTTCAATACTTCCAGACAATACACGTAATATAACCATAGCAAGAACCGATTTTTCAATAATTGTCATCATCCTATCTTTATAGAAAATTTTCGATTTTATTATAATTCCATCATTAGGATAACTATAGACTTCTGTTTTAATGAAATACTAAAAACAATATATGTATGATTCATATCAAATATTCTTGTTATATTATGCTTTATAGTATTAATTTAATATGTGATTTTCTAATTAAAAGTTCAAAGAATTTATTAATAGAATCAGTTTTATTAATCCATTTTCTAAGGAGATAGTATAGGTGCATATAATAAAATCCTAAAGATTTATGGGAATGATTGGTATGTCAACACTAAACTGGACAAAAATTATAAGGGCTGTTGCTTGAATTCCACTGGTGTTAAATAGCCTAGTGTTCCGTGAATTCGAATGT